>JBBSFA010000560.1:0-3357 GCA_038239185.1 Elainellales cyanobacterium
AATTCCGCTAGGAAAATGCGAAACTCTGCCCAGGGCTTTTGCCGAGGATTGGGGGCTGGAAAATCAACCAGAGCATAGACCGTGGATTGGTGATAGTCGTAAATATGCCGACCTAAAGCCAAAGCATCTGCGAACCCAAATTCCTCCTGAATACTGCGATCGGTATATCCCAACGATTCAACGATCGCCGTTGCTTGCCAATGATCGACTAGCTGCGGGCTGACTGCTTCCACCTTCGCCAAAAGCGATCGCAACTCGTCCTCTGTTGCTGCCATAGTAATTTTTTAAGCTCAGTAATTTCTCAGATTCAACCGCTGCTCAGGCTCAATAGTTTTTCGACCTCATTCGCCAGGGAGGATTGCGCTAGGTCAGCATAGAGGGTCAAGTGCTCTTCTAAAAAAGTTTTTTGAGTAAATAGCGCTAGCGATCGCTCTAAAGCCCGTTGCCCATAGGACGCGCGCTCTTCTGCGGATAGCTCTAGCAAATAGATAATAGCGGCTGCCATTTCGCTAGGACGGCTCGCTTTAACCAGTATTCCCGTATCCGCGATCGCCTCATGAACTCCGCCCACATCCGTGGAGACCAGCGTTGCGCCCGAAAGCATGGCTTCGATTACCGCAAAGGGGAAGCCTTCTGAAACGCTAGACATCGCGACCACATCTGCCTCGCTGTAGGCTCGCCAAGGTTCGCTGGTGAACCCCGCAAAGTTGATATTCGGTTCGAGTTTGTGCCGCTGGACGCACTTTTCACATTCGGAAAAATAAGCATCATCTGAGGGGCGACCATAAAACCGAAACTCTACGTTGGGGATGCGATCGCGAACGATTGCCGCAGCTTCAATCAGATCAAGCTGACCTTTGAGCGGAAAGATCAAGCCCATGTTCATCACGACTGGATGATCTTTGGGAGTCGGCGGCGTGGGATGGAACTTTTCAGGATCAGCGCCGTTATAAATCACCTTAATTTTTTCTTGCGGAATCCCCCACCAGCGCTCCCATCTGGCATTAAATTCGCAGACCGGGGAAACCACATCGGCAAAATGAAAGTTTAGCCTCACAACAGCAGCCATCAATCGGTATAAAAACAGGCGCACAAAATTAGATGGGATGCTGCGGGTCAGATTGAGATATTGTTCGCGAATATTAATTCCATGCTCAGTCAATAAATAAGGCGTTCCCTGCTGAAGTTTAGCAATCACGCAAGAAAGACCGCAAAATCCTGCTGCCGAGGAATGCGTGATATCGGTTTGAGGAACTGGAACATGAATCGGGATGAGCAGCCGATAGAGCAGCCGCATAATTTCAGCTAACTCAGTCACGGTTACCCGAATTGGATTGCACTGCTGTTGCCAGTCGGCTAGCGCAATCCGCTTAAAGGCAGTCCAGACTTCAGTAGAGTTCATCGTCTTGTGATAGTCATAGCGCAGAAAATAGTGATGAAGCGCTAGCAAAAGCTGTCCTAATTCCTCTATATCAGAACTAGCAGTGTTTGAGCCGAAGAAAACGATCGCTTCTAGAAATTGCTCAAACAGAGGTACAAATTTTGATTGAATAACTTGTGAGGTCGTTTCTAATTTGCTCCGAAGCGCTTTAGAAAAAGGAAATCGCCAGGAAAACTCAACCGGATCTTCAGTCCCCCAGAGCGGTATTTTGACTATATCAATTACATTGCTGGACAGCTCATAATGTCGCTGCAGGTAGGGGTTTGCAACAACCGCAAGAATTTTAAAGTCAACTTCTGGAAGTTGTTGAGTCAGCACATGACACCAAGTGCTCACTCCACCTTTATGAAACGGATAAGTTCCTTCTGTCGCCAACAATACACAGAGTTTTCCCATTGCTGATAAGTGATAACGCTTTGCACCTGATCTTTACATCCGATATTTGCACCTGATATTTGCATCTGATAGCTGTATCTGATGCAAGTTTAGTCTTTTTTGCGCTGCAATGTGCAGTGCATTACTCTAGAAAACTCTGAGATTATCTACCTAAATCGAACTTTAGCTGGCTGTTCCACAAATAAAGTTTGATCTGGGTTGCTGAACTGCACTTTAACCAAGTGATGCAAATCTTCCGATGGCAACGGGCTAATCGAAATAATCGTGCCTTCAAAGGTCGGAGCTTTTGCACCTGCACCTACTTGCAATTCTGCCAATTGACCGATTCGCAGACTGTTGATCAACTGAGTACTCACAGGAATCTCAACGTTGAGGCGATCGATTTGGCTCAGTTCTACTAAAGCAGTCCCTGTATAGGTTTGGTCGCCGATCGATGCTGGAACCGCTGCCACAATGCCATCTTTCGTGGCACTGATGATTAGCTGAAAGTCAATATCTCCAGTTTGAGCAGATAGACCTGCCTGATGCCGCAGCAGATCGAGTTTTTGAGTTGCCTGATTGTATTGAAACAACACCGTTTGAAACTGACTCCGGAGCTGAACGATCTGCTGCTGCTGCTGCGCTTGATTCATCTCGCGCTGCACCGTGAGCCGATTGTGCTGTTCTTGCACTAAGGTTTGATCGGCGGCAGCGGCAGTCTGGGCACTCGTCAAATCAGCTTTGGCAATTTGCAGTTCAGCGTTTGCTTTATCTAAGTCAGCCTGTGAAGTAGCGCCTGCTTCAGCCAACTGTTTCATCCGATTGTACTGAACCAACGCTAAGTCATAGGACGCTTGCACCCGCTGTACAGAGTCCTGCCGCTGGTGCAAAGGCACCTGCTGAGACTGAAGCTGAGCCGCAGAAAAGCGATCTTCTGCTTGGCTCATTTGATCGCTGAGAGAAGCAACCTGGCTGAGCGAGTTAATCTGCGCCTGCAACTGTGAAAGCTGCTGCTGGGAAGCTTCTTGCTGCTGCTTAACTTGTTCATACTCCCGCTTGGCATCTAGGTTTTCTATGACTAATAACGGTTGACCGACAACCACGCGATCGCCCACTTGTACGTAGACTTCTTTAACAATCGCTGAAGAAAGCGCGGCGATTTTGAAGCGGGTTGCAGGCTGCACTTTGCCTATAAACTCTGTTGTCGCGATCGCGCTCGACTGCTCAGACGGGCTAAGAGAAGTTAGGGGTTGCCGCAAATATTGACGGATTAGGTAGATGCTAGCGGTTAAGGCAATTGCCAAACCCACTAGAGCCAGCAAGCGGCTCAGACTTGCTTCTTTTACAGGAGAACTTTCTGGAGCCTGATTAATCTGTAGAACTTTCTCTAAGGGATGGACAACAAGCTCTTCGCGACCTTTCATAAAAGCATTTTTAGGATTTTGGATAAGTGAAAATAAGGAACAATCATCAGGGTTAGTGTAATCTGCAACCCTTCGCGCTTGTGTAATTAACTCGGAGATATAGGTATAATATCTAAC
>JBBSFA010000561.1:0-3353 GCA_038239185.1 Elainellales cyanobacterium
CCTGGGTAGACAAAACGGCGGCAATCAATTCCTTGGTGGTCGTTTTGCCAACCGAACCCGTAATCGCAATCACCGGGATCTCAAAGCGATCGCGCCACCAGCGACCGATCGCCTGATAAGTCTGAAGGGTATCT
Source organism: Elainellales cyanobacterium (assembly GCA_038239185.1). Classification (GTDB taxonomy): domain Bacteria; phylum Cyanobacteriota; class Cyanobacteriia; order Elainellales; family Elainellaceae; genus FACHB-886. The sequence continues at coordinate 135 of JBBSFA010000561.1, forward strand.
TGCACTTGCAGCAGCGGCAATATCTCTAGGCTAGATGTCTCTAGGCTAGATGTCTCTAGGCTAGATGTCTCTAGGCTAGATGTCTCTAGGCTAGAAGCATAAGCTGCATCGACGATCGCCGCGATCGCCCCTTGTTGAATCGCGCTTTCTACAAATGTGTGACCGTCGAAGCGATCGCCCCGCAAAGCCAGAAAAACTTCCCCGATTCGCAGCTCACGGGTATCGGTTACCACCTTTTGGATCGCTTGCAGCCGAACAGATTCAGCAATATTCAACGGTGTTGCACCTAGCTTGTCCGTCAGTTGTTCAATCAATTGTCCGAGAGAAACCTGACCCATCATGCCAGCAGTGCCTTTGCAAATGTGCAGTAAATGTGCAGTCTTTTAAGGTTTGCAGAGATAAATTTGCGGTTTTAAAAGAGTATTGCCATCATACCGTTTTGGGAATTCTGAGTGAAAGCCAGTTAAGATGCAGGCGATCGCCCCTACAGGCAACTTTACAATTTAGGGGAATATGAGATCGTCTCCGGTGCATCAAGCAATTGGGCAGAATCCAGCTATACGCGACTGTAAGCAAGTAAGCAAACATGGCAAAGGTCGCATTGCTGATTGGCGTAAGTGAGTATGAGCCAGGGCTAAATCCTTTACCTGGAGCAACCAGAGATATAGAGGCAGTGCAGGCTGTGCTGCTGCATCCAGAGATGGGTGGCTTTGCCGAAACAGATGTAATAGCGTTGAAGAACCCCGATCGCCAAGTTGTGGAAGAGGCGATCGAACGGCTATTCACCTATCGGCAAAAGGACGATTTGGTGCTGCTCTACTTCTCTGGGCACAGCATTAAGGATGATCTGAACAATCTTTATTTGGCAACGCGCACTACTCGTAAGAACAGCAATGGCGAACTGGTGCGATCGACTGCTGTTGCCGCCAAATTTGTGCAGCAGTGCATGGGGAGGTAGTGTTTCAGAAATGTTGCTAGATGAACTAGATGGTCGAGCAGGAAGGCTCTTCACGGAAACCAACAACAGGTCTAGAACACTACCCATGGGGATGAGCCGATCGCGGCGGCAGGTGATTATCCTGGATAGCTGCTTCAGCGGTGCTTTTGCTGAGGGCATGTCTGCCAAAGACGATGGGGCGATCGATATCCGCGAACAATTGGGCGGAGAAGGACGGGCAGTGCTAACTTCCTCCAGCTCAACGCAGTATTCTTTTGAGCAACAGGGAGAAGAACTGTCGATTTATACCCGCTTTTTGATCGAAGGCATTACGACGGGAGCCGCAGATCGCGATGAGGATGAGTATATTTCGATCGACGAACTGCATGAGTATGCCAGCCAGAAAGTCCGGGACTTCCAGCCTGCGATGAAGCCAGAAATCTACGCGATTCGCGAGGGCTTCAAGATCCGATTAACAAAAGTGGCTCCGGGTGATCCGGCTCAACGCTACCGTAAAGAGGTGGCGCGGTTCATCCATCGCGGCGAACTTTCCTTTGTGGGACGAAGAACGCTGGATGTGCTGCGATCGCGCCTTGGGCTAGAAGCAGCCGAAGCAGAGGCGATCGAAAATGTCGTTTTGGAACCCTACCGCAACGAGTTTCGCGAAAAGCTCCAGCAATATCAGCAGGTGTTCACTGAGTTACTGGAGCGAGACGAGGTGATTACCGAAGGCGATCGCACTGATCTGCAAAATCTCCAGCAAATCCTGGGACTCCGTAACGAAGACACGATGCCGATCGAGGCACAGGTAACAGCCCAGTTCAAAACTCATCAGCAAGCTTTGCAAGCTTACGAACAGGCATTTAGCTCAGCCGTTTGGCAAGTGTATCCGCTGAGTGCGGTAGAGCAGGATCGTCTGCAACCGCTACGGCAAAACTTAACGACGGCAGAAGTGGGGGCGATTGAGTCGCGCATTACCGCAGAAGCCGCAGTTTATCACCAAAAACTTCAGGAATATGACCGTCTCTTTGCTGCTGCCGCACAGCAAGAATATCCGCTCAGTGAGGCAACCCACGCTAATCTACGCCAGCAGCAGCAGCGCCTAGGGCTGAAGAATGGCGAGATCGCGCCGATCGAAGCCCGGATTACAACACAGATCGAAACTCAAAATCAAAAACTCCAACAATACGAACAGGCATATATCAAAGTCACGCAGCGCAAGCAGTACCCGAATGAAGTAGCACAAACACAGCTAAGGCAAACATGGCGGACGTTAGGGTTAAGCCAGGAAGATGTACAGGCGATCGAGTCTCGGATTAATGAAGCGATCGAAACTCATCAGGCAAATTTGCGGCAGTATGAGCAAGTTTTCACAGAGGTAGTAAAACAGGAATATCCGCTCAATCCTCTTAAACGCGCTAAATTGACGCAACGGTACCAAGCAATAAATCTGACGGCTGAAGATGCAAAGGCGATCGAATCTCCGATTGTGGGAGCGATCCTAGAACACCAACACAAGAAAGAGCAGTATGAGCAGGTTTTTAGAGAAGCAATTCAGTTTGAGTATCCGATTGGAGAGGCGACTCGCGAGGAACTGAAACGGTTTCAACTTATTCTTGAACTGACTGATAGATGAGGAAGTCGCACAGATTGAGCAAAGACAAGAGGAGGCTCTAGGCATAAAATCCTCATCAAACGATGATTCTCAGCATGTTTTTGCACATCAAGCTGATGAGCAAGTGCAGACTGTTCAGCCACTAGAAACTGCTCCACCCCCTGTACCAGCTCAATACCTTCTCGAAGAACCGTCTTCAGTGCTACTTGGATCGAAATCTTTGAGTGCGGCACCTACTCAAAAGCCGCAGACTCAATCTCCTGTCAAACCTTCGCGGAGAATTAGCCTTTATTTACAAAGACTTCTTGCTCCAATAGTACTTATTATGGGGATTGCATTCCTGCTAAGCGGACTCCTAGGCTTGGCTACAGGTGTAGGCGCAAGTGTCTTTACAGGTGCCCTTATTTGCATAGTGCTTGGGGCAAGTATGGGTTGGGCTGGATGGTACATTAACAGACACTTACGATAGCTATTTTAGGAAAGAAAAGACGATCGCACCTTTCACCTCTAATAAGTAAAAAAGGTTGCACTGAGAACAAACGAAGCACCAACGGCTAAAAAGCCCCTATGAACAAAAAACTCGCTCAAGCGATCGCTCCCCTCTAATTTCCTCAAATGTCTACGTTAGAATTCACACCCAGTGCCCTAGAAGATCTAAAGTTTCTGA
>JBBSFA010000562.1:0-3350 GCA_038239185.1 Elainellales cyanobacterium
AGCATCAGGAATATTGCTGAAATCTATTTGCGGTTTAACCCACGCTTCATATAGAAAGATAGTGCCGATTTGAAGGGCGAAATTCTTGTTGGAAAGCTTGCTCACTTGCTTGAAAATCCGATCTTGCGCGCGCTCCAAGCTGTCCTTATTCTGACGGGACACTACAGGACTCGAAAAGTTTGTATAGAGCTTTCAAAACACTCAGATAATCAATAGCTACAGCATTTTCATCCCAAGTATCCGTCGAAGCTTCCAAGTTCCTCTGGTAAGCCGATTAGCATCATAATAGGTTGATTGAGTAAATCGATCGGCTTTCGTATCGCGCACTATGAAGGGCGGGTGCTTTAGCGGAAACATCAACGATCGCGTTTCCATGTTAGCAAACGGATTCACATGAGGGGGAGCTGTTGTATGGGTTGCGTCAGCTCCCATCCCAATATTAGAAACTAAGTTAACGCTGGGATAGATGTTGAGCTGATTTTGCAGCCAAGTTGAGAGAGTATATTGGTAATCCCAAACCTGAGGAATCTTACCTTCTACTACACCTTGGAGCAGTCTGTCCCAGAATTCAATAGCGCGATCCTCATGCAAAATATCGCGCAGAATACCTGCTTTTCGTACCTGCTCCCAGTGTTCTAAAGTGTGATCATACTGCTGCCAGGTTCGTTTCCAGGTTGCCCATCCCCAGCAGTGGAAATGATGAGAAAAGTAGTAGCTGAATTCGGTGCGATGCCGACCAAACTGAGTGTTTAGACCGCAGATTGAACCAATTCTTGGATCGGCGTAGTAGCGATCGAGCAACTGATCGCAGAAGCGAAAGAAATCGGGATGGGGCAAACAGTCATCTTCGAGAATGATCGCCCGATCGGCATGGTCAAACACCCAGTCGATCGCGCTGACCGGACGTTTAGCACAGCCCAAATTCACCGCAGAGAAATCGGTTTGCACCTCGCAGTCCCAATCGACTCGATCAGCAATCGCTCTGGCGGCTTCACACTTCTCGGCTTCACCAGGGCGATCGGGTCGCGCCCCATCTGCTGCAATAAACAGGCGTTTGGGTTTGGCTTGCCGAATTGCCTCAAATACGGTTGCGGTAGTCTGAGGACGATTGAAAATAATCAGCAGAACAGGAGTTTCCATTAGGATGCTTTTGACCTAGGAGCAAATTTTTTGGCTTCACGGTTGACGCGCCGCCACAGCCGCCGCCAGCGGTTAAATCGCCAGCCAGCCCAAGCGGTCTGATCAACATACTGAAAAAACAGGTCATTCGCCGGATAAAATGCCATGCTGTTCCAGGGCTTGGCAGTCGTAGCGAAGTGAATGATATAGGGATCGGTTTTGATCTGATTGAATACCGTTTCTGAGAAAGGACTGTCTTGCCAGGTGGCAAACTGAAAGATGCCAGGGGTCTGATTCCACCTGGGGTCAAGTGCCTGCCATTGACCTGCAAAAACCCCGTTTAAAACCTCTTGATCACAGGAGTGAAACAGATGCCCATATTGCTCGATATAGGCAGTCATTTCCTGTCTAAGCTGCCGCGATCGCCAAGCGCTGAGATTAAAAACCAGCACCCCTGAATTGAAGTACGGGCAATCGGGCGATAGCCCAATCTCTTGATAGTTTGAAAGTCCACTGGGTGAAGAAACATAGGGAATCTTGAAGTCTTGCACTGCAAACAGCGGATGATCTGCAAGGGGCATATCCCACAATTTCCCTAGATCGGCATGAACGATCAAATCGCTATCTAGATAAATTGCTTTCTGGATCGAGTCAGGCAGCAGATCTGGAATCGACAGCCGCAGATAGGCAGCCGCCGTTACATGTCTTAAGGTGGGTCCCTTAATCTGCGCTGCGGGTTCAACTTGCAGCCAGGTTAGGGTGCAGCGATCGGAATCCAGCGATCGGACGATTTTCGCCTTGTTCTGTTCTGTGATTCCGCCATCAATAATAAACAGCCTCAAGTTGCGATCGCGTTCCAAATGCTTGATCGCAGACCGTGCCACTACCGTAAGCTGCATGGCATAGTTGTTGTCTGCCGCACAGACGACGATCGGTGAGCGCTCATCGGTGTCTAGATCCAGCCCAGCGTTCAGCATGGTTTGACTTTCCAAAAACATCTAATCCCTCATCTCTTTACCTAATGTCAGCGCTGCAATCCGTGCAAAAACCCGTTGATGCGCCTGTCCATCGCAGTCCCCTGCATAGTCTTGGATAAACTGGCGCTGCGATTGCAGCAGGGTATCTTGCTCGATCGAGGTGAGTTGCGCTGCTCTGGCTAGCGAATCTTCCAGCAGTTCGGCAGAATAGCCCGGTAAAGCTGCTCCAAACTGCACAAACGGTAAGGTCGGCTTCGAGGCGGCAAAGTGGGCATGAATCACGACTTTGCCAAAGAATAGAGCTTCGAGTCCGGCGGTAGAGTCTTCTGAAATGACACAGCTTGCCCCTGCCAAAAGCGACTGGACATTCGACTGGACAATTTCAATCCGATCGCCCAACCCCTGCTCTGCGATCCATGCCTGATAGCGATCGGCATAGTCGGCAGGATGTGGTTTGATCAGCAGCCGAGCTGTCGGCGATCGCTTCAGGGCTTTGGCAAGGGCTGCCAGGATGTCTAAGCCTTCCTGGGGCGATCGAGAGGGTGAAAAGCACTTCTCTGGGCGATGAGGGCGAGTCACCCACAGCCAGTAATTGCCGCTTAAATTCAGGGCTTCGGGCAAGCAGAGGTGATCAAATTCAGGATTGCCTGTGACCCAAAGATGATCAGGCTGATAGACCGACTGGTGCTGGTAGCGTTTGCGCCGCGCTTCTCCCCAGACAGCGATCGCTGAGGCATAGGCTTCATCCAAGCAATAATGCTCGCAGTCCAGCCCATGTTGAAGTAGCACGGTCGGAATGCCCATGCGCTTCGCAACCTGAACATAAGCCTGCATCGGATGATGATTATCTGCGAACATCAACAACGCTTGGGGGCGGACAAAGTTGAGTTCTGCTTCAACCCTGCGAATCAGCAGGAGCTGATCTAGAATCTGTGTGCCTAAGCGCTGCTGATCTTGGGGCAACAAGTTGATCTCTAGCGATCGCAATCCCTGGATGACGCTCTGATGCAGCGCTGCGGCATAGTCTACATCTGCCGCTTGCTGAGCAGCCCAGGGCAGGCGAGTCGAATGCCCCACCGCATAGTCAGGCGATCGATCGTGCGGCACAACCACCACCAAATCGGACAGTTGGCTCAGCGACAGCAGCGAGGCTTTCAGGCGGAGATGCCGATGGGGCGCGAACAGAATGGGTCGATCGCGGGTATGCAGCCTCAGTCGAACGCGATCGCGCAGAGTATATAGCGGACGAACTGG
>JBBSFA010000563.1:0-3349 GCA_038239185.1 Elainellales cyanobacterium
AACGGTGAACTGATTGACAGCGAGGAATTCGTTATTGGCGGGGTTGTCCCAATCAATCAGCCAAAGCTGTTCGCCTTTGGTCTCGCCGTCGCGCTGATATTCAACGGTGATGCCTTCGGTGAGGTAGCGATGAAAGGTTTCGTTACTGCTGATCAAATCGGGGCTGGCGATTTGCAGTTCCCGCTGTGCCTGTTGGCGGGTGTCGGGGGGAATGTGGGGATTGATTCGCGCCAGGGCTTGGGTCAGGCGGTCTTTGAGCAGCACATCACCAAAGCTCTGGCGTTCGGGTGCGGCTCCTTCGGGTTCAAGGATTTTGCCGTGTTTGTAGCCGTAGCCGAGGGCATCAAGCAGTTTGAGGTTGTAGGCTTCGATGTCGTCTTCGGTGGTGAATTTGCTCATGACAGCAGATTTGAGAAAGGGTCAAGCTGGAACCAGGGAGCGCACCGATAAGATTTCGTCCGATCGCAGCGGGGCGACGGCGGATTTGGGAACTGTGACAACATCAATAGACTCGCCCAAGGCATTAAAGACTTCGAGAATGTAGCCTTCTTCTATGCCTTCAGGGTCGGGAACCGTATCAATAAAGGTGGCAATGTCCCCTTGTTTGAGGCTGTATTCAGGAAAGTCTCGATTGAGCGAGATGCGGCTATACAGTGGAATTGCAGTATCATTCATCGTTTTGGTTTTAGCGTTACAAACTGGATATTTCCATCTTCAGCGCGTTCTATCCACACGGTAACAACAGCAAGGGTACAGTTGCCAATGAGACTACCTTCAACGCGGTAATACGTGCCGTATTTATTCTGGCGATCGACAATGGCATCATGAGTTTGAATCAAGGTGAGGATGGCTTGTTTGAGTTGGTCGGCATTAGCTTGAGTGAATCCGGCTTGAGCGAGAAATTTGGATTTATCGTTTTCTTGGCGAGGCACTAACAGATACTGGGTGAGCTTGGCATCGGGAATGATGATGTTGCCTTGCAGTTTCATGACTCGGTGATGCGGAGTTGACCGCTCATCAGTTTGGGTAGAAGTCGATCGCGGGTTTCGGTTAGGGTTTGAATTTGTTGTTTATTAGCTGTAACTCTTTTTCCAAACTTCCTGAAAAGCAGCACTAAATCTTTATGGCTTTCTAGATCAGGAATCACGAACTTGATTCTCGCAAGGGTTTCTAAATTTAAGTTCTTTTGAACACTGTCAATTGCTTCATTTTCTATTTCTTGTTTTTTGACTTTAAACATTCTGTGGACGAAATAGACATCACAGATACTTCTATCTGCAAGAAAACCTACAACGCTATCGGGAAAGCAAGAAGAAAACGTCAAAATTCCCGTTTCTGCGATATTTGCAGCTATTGTTATGCATAAAGTCTCATCTTTCCACAATCTACTTTGAGCCAGTCCAGACTCGCTATAAGTCTGTTCGTATTCTGTTATAAAACCCTGTGATGATTTGATATCTCCAGTTTGAATAAATGGATACTTACCCCCATACAGCTGTTCGGCATATCGAGGTCGATGCCTTGATTTTCCTCTGTTTAACTCACCTAATGAGTCAAATCTTTTGACCTGCCAACCTGCGGGGATTTCGCCTAACTCCTATCGCTCCATCTCCCCACCCGATGACCTGTAGGGCTTTCCGTCTTCATTGGGAAACTCGAAATTGACAAACCAATGTTTGAATAGGGTTTGGGCGATTTGCTCTAGGGTTTCGTTCTGTTTACGGAGGTTGGAGATCTTGCGATCGAGGCAGGATATAACGGCGGTGATTTCCTTCTGTTCTTCTATTTTCGGCAGAGTTATATACATCATCTGCCTTTGGTCTTTCAGACTGACATATGCAGCCATATCTGTTTGACCACTAAAGCTATTGATTTGCGAGATAAATTCTTGTCCACGCATCCAGCAGTAGAGAAACTCTGGATATATTTGCTGAGTGTCTATGGCTCTCCACCATGTCAGTTGAGGCGAATAGACAAATTCTGGAATTTCATCTGTCACAAACGCAACACGTCCAACTGTGCCTTTTGAAGTAAACAGAACATCCCCTATTTGGGAAATCTTGTCGCCTGCTTTGTGCAGGTTTTCAGGTGCTAAACATTCAGCGTTTTCTAGTTGAAATCCATCATTGATATTGCCCGCTCTTGCAAAGGGCAATCCTTCATCAGGAGATAGTTCTGAGTTTTTTGCGCGGTATCCATCACCAATTATCAGAATTTTGGATTCGATTAGAGCTGAGATTTTATGCTTTATCCACTCACTCATAACTCAAACCCCATGATCGCTAATTGGGTCTTAATAAACTTCATCGTGGCTACCAATATCGACCAAAACAATCAAATCCTCTCCTGTCTCAGGCTCTACCTTAAACGCAAAAATAATGCGGCAATCATACGCAACAGAGCAAGCCCACAGACCCTCTAGCTGTCCTGTTAGCTTGTGAGACTTCAGAGAGGGCGTAAACGGATCGTTGCTCAATGTCTCCAAAACAGCCAGTACCTTGTCTTGCAACTGCGGATTTTTCTTGACCAACCGCTTAAAACTTCTCTTAAACTTACTGTCCGTGGTTAAAATCATTCATCTTCATCCGACAGCAAATAAGCCTTCATCGCTTCAAAATTGCCCCGCTTAGCGGTTCCTGTCTCCACAGCCTGAAACACCTCCTGAGCATTCGCCGCAATCTCAGCCCGTCGAGACTCGATCCGGCGCTTACGGATTAACTCAAATAGCTGCTCTTGCTCTTCCATTGACAGCACCTCGATCGAATCGATAATTTCTTGAAACGTCATCCTTCACCCTCCAACTCAAAACCAACCTTTGCTAACTGGAGCTTAATCTCCGCACCCACCCTCACTCTTCCTCACTCGCCATCAATTCCCGCGCTGCCTGCTCCAACCCCGGCAAATAAAGCTCGACGGCATCCCAAACCCGCTCTAGATCAATGCCGCCTAGATAGTCGTGAACTAACACATTCCGAAACCCTGCCAACGCCCGCCAATCTACCCCCGGTGCTTGCGCTTTCAACCTTTCAGAGAGCCGCTGGGTTGACTCCGCCATCGTTTGCAATCGCCGTAACACTGCATCTCGCACTAGCGGACTCGCCATAAACTCTGCCTTGCCATTGCGGGTGTAGTCCTGAAGCAGCGTCGTACACTCCAAAATATGTTCTAGGTAAATGCGATCGCGTTCCTCAGTCACAGCGGCTTTGCCTCCGCCAACACCCGCTCCCGAATCAGCGGACTGATGCCCCGCTCCGTCAACACATCCACTTTTCGCCCTAGCAAATCTTGCCAATCCATCAACAACCCGCCCGGAAACCACGGTGTAACCTTCTCCAGGTCGTAGTCGATT
>JBBSFA010000564.1:0-3343 GCA_038239185.1 Elainellales cyanobacterium
AATAGAAACCAGGCATGATAAGTGTTGTAGATGACTACCGAAAGTTCTTGGTGTAGACCGAGATTATGTACAGCCGCTCAACACGACCGTTAGATTGCTTGATTTTTGCCGATGAGATATCGAAATTCAAAAAGAAAGGCTCTTCTGGGTTTGCGCTGATTAGTTAATCCTATATGCGCTTTTAGCAAGGGTTTCAGCTATTGTGGCAAACCATTTTGGTATAACCCAATACTTTTTCACCACGAACCCAGAAGAGCCAAAAGAAATGTGAAAAGCCATTCTAAATAAGTCAAGCCTTTCGCGCTCGATTTTTCTCACAAATGAGTTCAGATTTCTATAGTACACCTTCTTGCTGTATCTTTCAGGTTCAACGAGTTTTTTGATGAAAGCGTTAGAGATCGATCGCCCATGCTCAACAAGTCTTTTGATAAAAGCGATCGCATCACTTATTCTTCCAAGTTGTAACGCTCAATTAGTTCTTTTGTATTATCTGATTCCAAGTATTGATCGATCGCTTCATTCAATACTTTATTCAGACTACTTTGCTTCACCCCTGCAAGAGCCTTTAAAAGTCGATAGACATCTTTATCTACGATCGCTCTCACCTCTTGTTTATCTTTTGCTGTAGGCGACATTGACGCAGGGTATAGACAGAACCTAGGTATTATGCCGTATAGTAGATGCTATTACCGTCAATACGACATATGACGGTAATACAACGTACTAGAAGGCTAGACCTATGGCTGTAATATTGTCCGATGATGAAGTGGCAATCTTGAAGGCGATCCTGACTGCTTTGCGGGGAATCAAGATTCGAGACATTGATAAAGCGCTGGTCATTCTCAGTAAAGGAAAGCGGCGATCGTGATGATTCCGAAGGGTTCCCAAGCTTCGGGATAAATTTCAAGCTAAAACTTGTGGGGTCATGGCAATGCCAAAACCCCACACAAGCTATAGTGTGCTGATTTTTAGATTAGTTAGTTGCAGGTTAAACTGGGTATAGATAAGCGGTGCCCTAGCCAATGCCTACGGTTCTCCAGGTTGGTCCCTATAGCTTTATATTTTTTAGTTCCGATAAGGGTGAACCTGCTCATATTCACGTTAAGCGCGATCGGCAGTTGGCTAAGTTCTGGCTTAACCCTTCTTCTTTGGCGAAGAATCGAGGGTTTAAAGATCATGAATTAAACGACATTTCTCAGCTTGTGGAGGAACACAAACAAACCCTGTTGGAGGCATGGCATGACTACTTTGACGCTTGAGACAGAACCCCTTGCAGCCCAAGTCAGACTGACCGACGAGAAGTTAATTGTGGATTTGATCGATGGGAGAAGCTTGATCATCCCCTTATCCTGGTATCCACGCTTACTGCACGCTTCTCAGGAGGAGCGGCAAAACTGGCAACTTCTGGGAGAGGGCAACGCGATCGAGTGGGTTGTCTTGGATGAACATATTGGAGTGGAAGGGTTGTTAGCGGGCAGACAAAGCGGTGAAAGCGATCGATCGTTTGAGCGCTGGTTGGCAACACGGGGCACTTCTAACGGCGCAGCTTGAACTGGATCACAACAGGCAAAGCGCCACGAATCGAACGCTCTTACCAGCTTGTAAGATATTATGGAGAAGTCTACAGTGGTAGCGATCGGGAGCCAGTTTATGCAAGCCATCCTATTGAGCCGCGAAGAGGTTGCGCGACGGGCAAAGCACTTCTATGAGAGCAGCATCCGCCAACAAGTGGAAGTGGAAGAGAATATTGGCAAAATTGTCATCATCGATATTGAGACAGAGGATTATGAAGTCGATGAAACCGGGTTAAAAGCATCACGTAGCCTCCGCAAAAAGCACCCAAACGCTCGACTCTTTGGTATTCGCATTGGATACAACGTTGCGGTTTCATTCGGCGGTGTCATGGAGCGTATCCAGAAGTGATTTCTGAAATCATCCTGGTAGAAACTATCTTTTGGAGCAATAGATTAAGCTTAAGGTGGCAATGTTTTTGCGTGGGAGAGCGTATCATGACCCTGACTGAAGTTCTTCCTGTGATTCGACAGCTTTCGACAACGGAAAAACTCAAGCTGATTCGGATTCTGGCAGAAGAGTTAGAAACCGCAGAGGATATTGCGCCTCTAGAACCGTTTAAGACCTATGACTTGCCAACTCCCTACAACAGCTTGGGTGCAGGTGCGACACTCATACAAGCGTTAGAGTCAGCGCGTCCGGCTTGATTGTCATGCGCTTCCGCTACTCCACTACCGACCCTTCCCAAAACGAGTTTGACAGCCTGCCGCGAGTTCCCATCATTCTCCGTCGAGAAGGACACGCGATCGAAGCGCTTGGGCTAGTTGATAGTGGCGCAACCATCAATGTCCTGCCGTATGAGATAGGTCTTCAACTGGGAACTGCATGGGAAGACAGCAGAGCCATCATCCAACTTGCAGGCAATTTGGGCAATCAATCAGCCATTCCTTTCTTTGCAATGGTTCAAGTTGGAGACATCGCACCGATTCAGCTAGCCTTTGCTTGGACTAGAAATCCAAATGCACCTCTGATTCTGGGGCAGACGAATTTTTTCATGGAATTTGACGTAAGTTTCTACCGCTCCAAGATGGAGTTTGAGGTCAAACTGAAGGAAACGTGATGGCAACATTGACGCAGGATCTAGATAGGCGGAATGTGGGGCGACGGCATTGCCATCACCCCACAAGTACACCCATCAACGCAGTAATTTTGCGGAATCTCTAAAGCGCTTCATTCACGATCTGGCTAGCTTCGCTCAAGATCTGATCCAGATGCGATTCGCTCTTGAAGCTTTCTGCGTAGATCTTGTACACATTTTCGGTTCCAGAGGGACGCGCCGCAAACCAGCCGTTGGCAGTCGTAACCTTTAGCCCGCCGATCGCCGCTCCGTTGCCGGGAGCATTGGTTAGCCTTGCGGTGATGGAGTCTCCTGCCAGCATAGAGGCTTTGACATCATCGGGGGAAAGCTTGCCGAGTCGGGCTTTTTGCTCTGGCGATGCGGGGGCATCAACCCGGCTGTAGTAGGGTTTGCCGAGGCGATCGGTCAAATCTTGGTAGTGTAAGCCCGGATCTTTGCCCGTGCGGGCGGTGATTTCAGCAGCCAGCAAATCCATGATGATGCCGTCTTTGTCGGTTGTCCACACGGTGCCGTCTTTGCGTAAAAACGACGCGCCCGCGCTTTCCTCGCCGCCGAAGCCAAACGAACCATCCAGCAGACCCGACACAAACCACTTGAAGCCGACAGGTACTTCCGACACCGATCGCCCAATCATCTGACCGACGCGATCGATCATGTTGCTGCTCACCAGCGTTTTGCCGATGGCGCTATCCA
>JBBSFA010000565.1:0-3338 GCA_038239185.1 Elainellales cyanobacterium
AAACGGACAAAAAGACTGGACAATTGGAGCGTTAATGATGCTTGCTACGCTTATCTTTCTATTTAAGGCAAATTTAAGCTTTTCTAAATCATTCTAAATATGTAGATAGGTCGTTCAATTAAATGACAATTAATTGAAGCAAACTGTAGCCATTATGTCAGGTTTGACTAGAGCTGACAATATTGATCCCGGTCTGTAAAAGTCGGGGATCAGCCTAAAAGCCGTGATCCCTGCTGTAATCTCTCTCTGAGTTTGATGCGTTGAAAGGGCTTTCACCCGTTTCTCTTTCACCCATTTCTAAAGGGGCTTAATTTTTGGTTTTAGGTGTAGAAAATTAGCAAACCGAGCTGAAAGATTCAATCTTTGCTAACTCTTTTCTAATCTTTGTGCCGATCTCTGCTAGAGCGATCGCTCGTACTGAATGGCTCGATCGGCTGGCGTTAGATCGGCTTCTTCTAAGTCGCGACGCAGCACCCTGCCTGTGGGTGCGGCAATCAATCGCGGGAGTTGCTGCGGTTCGACCAACTGCATAGTTTTCATGTTGAAGGTGGTATAAATTGTCTCCGCCTTCTCTAGCCCAATATCGACGATCGTCAGCGTTTTCATTGGCACAACTGATCCATTCAGCAAGGGACGCACACCCGATCCCAGAATGCCGCAGTGCAGTAGCTCTAGCTTGCCTTTGTGTCCAGGATAGTAGGCATGGTCATGCCCGCTGATGTAGGTGTGAACGTGGTAGCGCTCTAACAGCGATCGCAGTGCCTCGGCGTTTTCCAAATACTCTCCCGGTTCATCTCGTCCGATCGTGATGGCGTAGAGGGGCAGATGCCCGATTGCTAGCCGCAGTTTTGCCGACTGCGCCGCCGGACTGGCTAAGCTGCGCTCCACCCAGGCTAGCTGTGCGGCTGGAATGTCGGCGCTGGAAGCATCCCAGACCAGTCCAAAAATGCCCTTGTGCTGGAAGGTGTAATAGAACGGAAACTGGGCGCGATCGATAAAAGTCAGCCCCGGATTGTGGGTTGGGTCGTTCCAGTAGGCATTGGCGAGCGATCGCTCATTGCCAAACAGCAAGCCGCCGTCGATCGATCGGGCGCTAGAGGCATCATGGTTGCCAACCGTAAAGCCGTAGGGGATGCCTGCTTTTCGCAGGGGGGCGCTGATGTGCTGGTCAAAGGCTGCCCACATTGCCTGAATTTCGGGAGTCGTCAGCGAGGGCTGCTGTCCGGCAACCATATCGCCGCCGCAGAGGACAATATCCGGTCGCCAAAGGGGGACGAGAGCGATCGCTTTGTCTACTTCCGGCTCGTAGGCAGTCGAACCATACTGGCTGTTCAGATCGCTGATGGTGACGATCCGCACATCGCCTCTGGGTGGGTCAAAAACTTCGCCAATATCGGGAGCCTGGATCATTTTGCCCGCTTGGCTGAATGGGCGAACTGGACTGGCGGCTGGAGGTGCGATCGGCTGTGCTGATTGCTGAGCGCTGACCTGTTGGGCAGACCAGACTCGGTGGGTGGCGATCGCGCCGCCTATGCCTGCAAAGCTGCTGCCTAAAATTAAAAATTGCCGACGGCTTAAACTCATAGGGGGTTAAGGATTGATGAGCAGCGATTAACCGTAACCGATCCACTAAACCTTGATGCATTTCTTAATGTGTCTTCTTCCCAAGCGGGGTGCAAGATCAAAGAAGAAGTTTTATTCTTCGTAGTGTCGCTCTTATTGTGCCAATCCTGTCGGGCAATTGTCATGTCAACTGAATTTCAACCAGATCCCCTGTCAACTGAGCCTCAGCCGACTGAATCTCAAACAGAACCTTCGTCAGCCGCTCAGCCGCAGCCAGAGACTCCGCCGATCGCCGCTCAGCCCAAAGCGACCCAGCCCGATAAAGTGACCGCAGCCGATCGCCCCAATAAAGCTCGGCTGGCGCTTCAGCTCGGCGGTCAGCTTTGGGGCATCGTCGCGACAGTGATTCCGCTAGTGCTGAATCTGCTAATCAAGCTGCTGAAGTGGGTGTGGACAACCTGGAATGCGGTGCTGCCAAAAATTCGCACTTTGCTGCCAGAACCCTGGAAGACTAGACTGCCCAACCAGATTTTTACCGCGATCGCGCTTGCCTTGCTGTTGCTGATTCTGGCAGTGCCGTCCTGGCTGTCACCGGATCAGCCAGCCGCGATCGCACGCACGGATGAACCAGTGCTGCCCGCCGAACGTCCGAAAGCGGCTCCTGCGGTGGATGCCACCAAACTCGCGAAAATTCAAGAGCGGATTGTCGAGGTCACCGACCAGTATGCCGTCGGACTGGTGCAGTCGATTAAGGCGAATAGTCAGGCAAATAGTCAGGCAAATAGTCAGGCGAACAGTCGGGCAAACAGTCAGCGTCTGACGGTGACGGTCAATGATAGTTGGTATGCACTGCTGCCAGATCAGCAAGACAAGCTGGCGAACGAGGTGCTGAAGCGATCGCATAAGCTTAAATTCGATCGGTTGGAGTTGACCGATGCGAGTGGAACGCTGTTGGCACGTAGTCCCATGGTGGGTTCTACGATGCTGATTTTAGAGCGGGTGAAGGAGATTGTGGTGCCGCAAGCCTAGATCTGCGCCGATCGCTTCCCTTCCAGTCGCGGATAAAGCGGCAACATCGCTAGCCCGTAGGCAGTGCGGCTGCTAGAAATGCAGTTATTGGCAGAAGGACGATAGGTGTCCTGGAGGATCGTGGCGTTCGGTAACTTCTGCCGCAGCCAGCGGGCGATCGCGCCCAGCGAAGCCGTACCGCCGGTGCAAATCACCTGGTTCACCTGCATCACCGATAGATCTGCCTCTGCCAGCAGGCTGTTCAGTTCCCGGTTCAGCCGCTGCACATAGGGCAGCAAAACCTGACTGCCTAGATCCTGTCGCAAGAAAGGATGTTGCCAATCGCCCAACCGCACATTCGATTGGCTGGTCTGTTGAAGCATCAGCTTCAGGGTGCGCGCCGTTTGCTGAAGCGTTTGCCCGGTGGCAGAGGCATTGAGGCGCTGTCGGAAGCGATCGCGATGGACGGGATCGGGTTCACCTGGAGTCGGCAGCGATAATCCGGCAAAGAGGGCTAACCACTCGCTAGACGGCTCCAGTTTTTCGGCTAAAGCCGGATAAACGAGCTGGCACAAGATGTCCTGATCGATCGCGGTTCCGGCGTAAGGGAGCGATCGCAGGCGAAAATCTGCGGCTGTTAGCGCAGAGAAATCAGCGGGCAGGCTGACGATCGCCAATTCGGTTGTGCTGGCTCCAGCCGAGAGAATGAGGGTATTGCCTTGCGGCTGCACCTGTTCGCCTGCTGCGGAAGGCTGTCCGGTCAGGTC
>JBBSFA010000566.1:0-3329 GCA_038239185.1 Elainellales cyanobacterium
AGGAGGAGAGAGTTGCGTCGTGGGGTCAAGCGGCTTGAGGGTTGACTGGAGGGTTGAACCAGGCGACTCGCGCAACTCTTGCAGCACTTCTTCAGCCGATCGATAGCGATCGCGAAAATGGCTGCGAACCATTTTGTCGAGAATGGCGGCTAGACCTGGGGAAACTTGAATGCGATCGCGCCACAGCATTTCTCCGGTTTGCGGATCTTCAATGAGCTGTCCAGGATTTAGCCCAGTCAAAGCCTGAATCCCAATCATTCCGGCTGCATAGAGGTCGCTGCTAAAACGGGGTTTGCCGCCCTGCTGCTCGTTGGGCATATATCCCGGTGTGCCAATGACGATGCTGAAGCTCGTCTGATTGCCGGAATCTAGGGTGATGAACTGGCTAGTAATTTGCTTGACTGCCCCAAAGTCAATTAAGAAAAGTTTGCCGTCTTCGTCTCGACGGATTAAGTTCCGAGGTTTGATATCCCGGTGAATCACATCTTGGTGATGGACGTAGCTCAATATTTGCAGCAGATCGGTTAAGAGCTTAGTCACATAGGGTTCGTCAAACTGCTTGCCAGGTAGCAGCTCATGGCTGAGATCCTGTCCATCTACAAATTCTTGAACGAGATAAAACTCTTGGTCTTCCTCAAAATGCGCCAGCAGACGAGGAATATGATCGCTGCGTTGCCCCAGGTTGTAGAGAGTTGCAGCTTCATTATCAAATAAGCGACGCACGGCTTCGACTGCGAACGGATCATTGCACTGAGCTTTCAGCCGTTTAACCACGCAGCGCAGTCCGTGAGGCAACAGGCGATCTTGAGCCAGATAAGTATCGCTGAATCCGCCCGAACCGAGATGTTTGACGATTTCGTACCGACCGCCCAGGATTTTACCAATCATGATGTTTGTTGACCCAGATCCCTCGTTGCTCATAATGATTCTCCCTACACAGTGATGCTCAACTCCCTAAAGTTCTATACTACGCCTTTTGACTTTTATGCACTCAAAAGCAGAATAGGGAAACAGCGATCGTCCTCTCTGAACGATCTGCCGCCTTGCCATACGATAAGATTGCTCAGGTGAGTTGAGAAAATCGAGCTTATGGTTATTGGGGTTCAGCCTGCACTGCTGGTTTTAGCCGATGGCACTGCCTATCGCGGCTGGTCATTTGGGGCATCTGGAACGACGATCGGTGAAGTCGTCTTCAATACAGGCATGACGGGCTATCAGGAAGTCATGACTGATCCGAGCTACCGGGGACAGATCGTCACGTTCACCTACCCGGAACTGGGAAACACGGGTGTGAATCCAGCGGACGAAGAGTCGGGCTATCCCCACGTCAAAGCAGTGATTGCCCGCAACATCTGCCGCCTGCCCAGCAATTGGCGGATGACTCAGTCTTTGCCAGATTATTTGAAACAGCACAATATTCCTGGCATCTACGGCATCGACACCCGTGCTCTCACCCGCAAGATCCGATCGATCGGCGCAATCAACGGCGGCATCTCGACTGAAGTCCTCGATCCAGTTGAACTCCTGATGCAGGTACAGCAAGCGCCCAGCATGGCAGGCTTAAACCTAGTGCAGGAAGTCACTACGGAGACGGTTTACGAGTGGTCAGAATCTACCGATGCCGAGTGGGACTACAAGCCAGCGACGGCGGCGATCGGCTCCGAGACTCCCTTTACCGTGGTAGCGATCGACTTTGGCATCAAGCGAAATATCCTGCGGCGACTGGCAAGCTATGGCTGTCGCGTCATTGTCGTCCCCGTCAGCACCTCGCCAGAAGAAATCCTCAAACACAACCCTGACGGCATTTTTCTCTCCAATGGTCCTGGCGATCCAGCAGTGGTCACCGAAGGAATTGCCACGACTAAAGCGTTACTGACCAGCAAAATGCCTGTCTTCGGCATCTGCATGGGTCATCAAATCCTGGGCTTGTCACTAGGTGCAGACACCTTCAAGCTGAAATTTGGACATCGCGGCTTAAACCAGCCCTGCGGCTTGAATCAGCAAATCGAAATCACTAGCCAAAACCACGGCTTTGCGCTTAACGCCGATTCGCTGGCTGCTGCCGATGTAGAAATCACCCACCTGAACTTGAACGATCGCACCGTTGCCGGACTGCGCCACAAATCTTTACCGTTGTTCTCGGTGCAATACCACCCAGAAGCCAGTCCTGGTCCTCACGATGCGGATTATCTGTTTGAGAAATTTGTTCAAGCCATGCGATCGCACCGCCAGCAGATGCAGCCCGTGGGTTGAAACAGCCTCTAGGAAGTTATTTTTGGGGCATTGCAGATCCGATGCAATGCCCTGTTCTGCTGAGTAAGAAAGCAATCGATCGCCGCTCGCTTGTACTTCGTGCCAAAAAAGACTAACTTTATCTAAAGTTAGATTAAGAAAAAGATCCTACCTCGGAGAGTTTAAGGAAGTAGCTAAGTTTGTCAACAAATCTGAACTAATTCGAGCTAAGACAGAAGCAATTAGGAACAATAGTAGGAACAATAGAGATTGATGTTTTGGGCTTGATGTTTTGGGCTTGATGTTTTATAAAGTGCTGAGTTTTTAGGTGTGTCAAAGCCCTGTGTGACGGTTTTTGAGGAGCTAACGTGACAGATTTTCTTGCCAAGCTGAAAGCCATGTCCAATCGCCAAGGTCGGTCAAACTCAAATCGATCGCGGCGAGATGTCACTGCGGATTTTTCCATTCTGGATAAGATTAAAGATGCAGTGGGCAGCCCTCCGTCCCGGCAGCGGCGCGGCGGCGATCAGCCGCCGAATCGTCCCCCTCATCGTCCGCTTTACCAGAAATGGTGGGCATGGAGCATCGTCGGGCTGAGCTTGGGCGCAGGCGGGATGGCGATCGCCGGACTGGAGGCGATCGTCGTGCTCGACAAAGACCTGCCCGATATGCACGATGTCCTCACCTACAGCCACGCTGGGTCGCTGACCATCAAATCTTCTGACGGCACTGTGTTGCAGCAAATTGGCTCGGCAACGCGCCAAAAAGTGTCCATCTCGCAGATGCCGCCCCACCTGCCAGAGGCATTCCTGGCTTCAGAAGATCAGAGCTTCTACCAGCACCACGGCGTAGACTATGGGGCGATCGTGCGAGCCTCGCTTGCCAACGTGTTGTCTGGGCAAGTCAAAGAAGGCGGCAGCACTATCACTCAGCAGCTCGCGCGGATTGTCTTCCTCGACCAGGAGCGCAGCATCGGACGTAAGCTACGCGAGGCAATGCTGGCGCAAAAAATGGAAGAGGAGCTAGATAAAAAGCAGATTCTGGAACAATACCTCAATCTGGTCTACCTCGGCTCCGGGGCGTATGGCGTTGCCGAT
>JBBSFA010000567.1:0-3317 GCA_038239185.1 Elainellales cyanobacterium
AATTGTGTCACAGCCGTATGAAACAAACCTCAAGCGCTATGTGGACTATATGCCGCTGTTATGTACGGCGGGTTTTAGCAGCGATCGCAAGTCGATCGAGCTGTATGAGCCAGAAACGCTGCTGCGCCACTTTTCGGAATGTCTGCTCACCAATCTGCTAATTAATACGCCCTCCACCGCCAAGTTTGACAAGCAAATTGCCGACACTCCGATCTACAGTGCGCTCAACCCGCAGCGGTGCAATCCGCAAGCCACTGAGGAAGCCCTAGACCAGTATCAGCAGTGGCTTCGCTGGAAAACCCAGCTCACGCGCACCCAAGTCGATTCGCCGTTTGACCTTTGCTTTCAGCTCCATTCGGCTCCGCCCGAACAGCCCAACCAGTGGCGACTAGAATTTCTGGCATTGGATAAGCAAGATTCCTCGTTGCGGGTGACATTGAGCGACTACTGGGAGCAATCCGCTAAGCAAAAAGCCAACTTCCACAAAAAGTTTGGCAAAGATTTTGAAACCTATCTGCTGCTCAACTTGGGATATGCAGCGCGGATGTATCCGAAACTCTGGGACGGATTGGACAGCGATCGCCCCACTGAACTCAAGCTCACCCTCGATGAGGCATTTACTTTCCTGAAAGAGAGTGCTTGGGTGCTGGAGGAGGCGGGCTTTCGGGTGATTGTGCCTGCTTGGTATACGCCTGCCGGACGGCGACGCGCCAAAGTTCGCCTGAAATCGACGGGCAAGAAGGCGAGCGCTAGCAAAACAAATCAGAACTATTTCTCGTTTGATACGCTGGTGCAGTACCAGTATGAATTGGCGATCGGCGATGCTCCGGTGTCTGCCAAAGAATGGGAGCAGTTGGTGAATGCCAAAACGCCGCTGGTGCAGTTTCGCGGGCAGTGGATGGAGCTAGACAAAGACAAGATGCAGCAAATGCTGGAGTTCTGGCAAAAGCAAGCCGAAGAACCGCCAGAGATGACTTTGCTGGAAGTGATGCAACGCAGCGCCGAAGATGAGTTTGAAATCGAATCAGATGGGGTACTGGCAGATCTGATGGTGAAGCTGCGCGATAAAAGCCGTTTGGAGGCGATCGCAGATTTGCCAAATCTGCAAGGAACCCTGCGCGAGTATCAGAAGCGGGGGGTGTCCTGGATTCACTATCTGGAGCAGCTTGGGCTAAATGGCTGTTTAGCGGACGATATGGGGCTGGGAAAATCAATTACGGTGATTGCGCGGCTGGTGCAAGAACGGAATCAAGCCGGGAGTCCAGAAAATGGCAAGCAGAAGCGCAAGAAGACTGCGAAGCCCGAAGCTGTGCCCTCAGTGCCGCCGACGCTGCTGATCGCGCCAACTTCTGTGGTGGGCAACTGGCAGCGAGAGATCGAGAAATTTGCACCGCATCTGCGAACGATCGTGCATCATGGGGGCGATCGCTTGCAAACCGAGGCGGACTTTGAAGCGGTCTGTGCAGAGAATGATGTGGTAATCACCTCCTATACGCTAGCGCGCAAAGACGAGAAGCTGTTTAACAGCTTCACCTGGCATCGAATTGTGATTGATGAAGCGCAAAATATTAAGAATCCCAAGGCGGCACAAACTAAGGCAATTCTGAAGCTAGAGGCAAATCATCGGCTGGCTTTGACGGGCACACCCGTTGAAAACCGACTGTTGGATCTGTGGTCGATTTTTAACTTCCTCAATCCGGGCTACTTGGGCAAAGAAGCCCAGTTTCGCAAGGGATTTGAGCTGCCGATCCAGAAAACTAACGACGCTGGCAGAGCCACTACGCTGAAGAAATTGGTGGAGCCACTAATTCTGCGGCGCGTCAAAACCGATCCGGCGATTATCAGCGATCTGCCCGACAAAGTGGAACAGAAGCTCTACACGCACTTAACCAAAGAGCAAGCCTCGCTGTACGAAGCGGTCGTTAAAGACATCACTAAAGAGCTAGAATCCGCTGAAGGAATCAAACGCAAAGGGTTAATCTTATCCTCGCTGATGCGGCTGAAGCAGATTTGCAACCATCCGGCTCAGTTTTTGCAAGACGGCAGCGAGTTCTCCGCCGATCGCTCTCAGAAGCTCAGTCGTCTCTCGGATATGGTGGAGGAAGCGATCGCGGAAGGTGAAAGTATCTTGGTTTTTAGCCAGTTCAAAGAAGTTTGTGATGAATTGGAGCGATATCTGCGGCAGCATCTCCACTGCAATACCTATTACCTACATGGTGGAACGCCGATGCCGAAGCGCCAGCAGATGATCAGCGAGTTCCAAGATGTTGAAACCGAGCCTTCGGTCTTCATCCTGTCGCTGAAAGCGGGCGGCGTGGGCATTACCCTGACCAAAGCCAATCATGTGTTTCACTTCGATCGCTGGTGGAATCCGGCGGTGGAAGACCAAGCCAGCGATCGCGCCTTCCGAATCGGGCAAAGCAAAAATGTCTTTGTCCATAAGTTCGTCAGCATTGGCACTTTGGAAGAACGGATTGACCAAATGATCGAAGACAAAAAGAAACTGGCGGGGGCGATTGTCGGAGCCGATGAATCCTGGCTGACAGAGCTGGACAACGACGCATTCAAAAAACTGATTGAGCTGAACCGTAGCGCCATTTTGGAGGTGGGCTGATGGCAAGTTTTACACGCACCTGGTGGGGCGATCGCTTTATTGATGCGCTGGAGTCTTTTACCGAGTCGAATCGGCTAGGACGCGGACGCTCTTATGCGCGCGGCGGCAAAGTTAAAAGCTTTGAGATTAACGGCAATCAAATTACTGCCAAAGTCAGAGGCTCGGTCAATCCTTACTTTGGCGTGTACAAAGAGCCGACTTATGATATCTCGATCGAGATGAAGCCGATCGCTAAAGCTGAATGGTCGAAGGCAATCCAGGCGCTTGCTTCTAAAGCCAGCATGGTATCTAAGCTGATGCTGAAGGAAGTTCCGGACGATATCGAGACGGTTTTCAACAAATTACATCTGAATCTGTTGCCGCATAACCGCAGCGATTTCAAAACGAGTTGCTCTTGCCCAGATTATTCCAACCCCTGCAAGCATATTGCCGGAGTCTATTACCTGGTTGCCGGACAGCTCGACCAAGATCCATTTTTGCTGTTTGAATTGCGCGGACTTTCCAGAGCCGAACTGCAAACCGAGCTGAGGCGATCGCCTCTGGGACAAGCCCTCTCTGCGGAATTGGATGCCAAACCAATCGAGTTGGAGTCTTCTGAGGCGCTGTATACTCGTCCGCAACGGCTGGGTAAAGCGGATTCGCAGCCTTTACTCAAGGAATTTTGGCAGGGCAAAAAGCGCCTGCCGCAGGCGATCGATCCGGT
>JBBSFA010000568.1:0-3316 GCA_038239185.1 Elainellales cyanobacterium
CATTTTGTCCAACGAGCGCGATACTCACGCGCATCCACATAGCAAAGGTAAGGAGCCGATCGATAGCGACCCAAACCCCCTATCCACCAGGCATCCAGAGCGCGATAAAGCTGGTTGCCCGTCAGCCCATCGCAATAAAACTCGATCGCATTGCCCACAAAATGCCGCTGCGGCTGACTCAATGGTCGATCGATCGCCTCACGTTCTGCGGGACAATACCACTTTGTAATATGCAGCGGACGATTAAGCCGATCGCGAATTTGCTGCACCCATTCCGCCATCTGAACAATTGCCTCGATCGTTTCTGCATTAGGCGGCAGGTACAAGCCTCCCTGCGTAGCGGTTGCCCAAGTCAAGGTGCCGTTCATCAAAATCGGCGCGTGAATTTGTAAGTTATCGACTGTCCATTGCTCCGGACGGGCAGGCAACAGCAGTGGTTCTGGACTGGGCGGCGCTTCAGGTGCATCGCGACGAATCTGCTCTAGGCGAATTGTTTCTTCCAGAAGCAGTTGAATTGCCCGATCGCGCCCCTCTAAATTCTGCCAGAGCTGCGCTAAGCGAATCAATGCCTCCCGCTGACGATCGGTTTCTTCGTAGATCAGCGGCACATGCTTAATAAAGTCCAGCAGTGCCCGATCCAACTGGGCGGCGGCGTTCATCAACGCATTGCGATCGGGGTTGCTGGCAGTCAGCACTCGCGAATCGACTCCCAGCTCTTTCAGCGCTGCTCCGCGAGACTCCAAATCGCACCAAATCCGGAAAGCCTCAGTCATCGCGTTGCGCTGATCGCCTTTGCCCTGATACTGCTGCGGCAAGCGCTGGGTAAACACAATCAAAGCCGGGTCAAGAATGCGGATATTCGTTTCGGGTGAAAGATGATGCAAAGAAGCGATCGCTGCCTCGCGCGACTCTAGCTGTCGCCAAAGCTGCACCAAACGCAGCAACGATTCGCGCTGATGCGGATAGCCTGCATAGAAGGGGGCAAGCTGCTGGATAAACTGCACCAGTGGGCGATCGATCAAGGCGGCATCTGGAGCAAGGCTGGCAGGATCGGCTTCGTTAACGCGCAGCAAAGAGGCGATCGCCGCCTGCCGATTGTTGAGTTTACGCCAGATCCGAACCGCTTCCAAGAAAGCATCGCGCTGATACGATAAGCCAATATAGTAGCGAGAAATCTGCTCGACAATTTGCAGCAATGCCGCATCCAAAAACGATTGATCCGGCGACAGCCCTGCCGCTTTGCAGTCCAGTACCCACTGGTCTAAATAGGTAGTTTGAAGCTGCTGGAGGTCGGTGGCTTCGAGTCGGGCAGCCGCCAGATCGCTGGGGGGTGGTGTGTACCCGTTGGCGATCGCCTGCAAGAATCGATCGCTATATCGTCCTTCGGCACTGTCCCAGATATCGCTGCCTTTCCAGCCCTGTGCCGTCAGCTTGTCGGTAATGCTGCGAATGGTGTTTGCAGCAAACTGAACCTGGGTCGCAAAAGTCGTAACCTGCTCTAAGGCAATGCGATTGGCAGGCGAAATCCCCAGTCCCGCCGTCCCATCCTCTAACAGCGGGCGATGCTGGGCGGCATAGAGCGCTGCCAAAACGGGCTGATGGATTCCAGTCCGGGTTGCCTCGTTGCCGTAATGAAAGTTGCGTTGTGCGGCGTTCAATCCAGCCATAGCCTTCGGTGATCTACCCTTCCGATTCAATCTCCTGCTAAATATAGCGCTTTGCGATCGGAACGGAGACAGATGCATCGCTGTCTTTCGCCAAGGGTAGAACCTGCCTAAAAATTTAGCCCCTTGTCCAGAAGACAAAAGGCTAGATCCAAAAATATAAAGTGACTTGTTTAATTTGCGACCCCGATCATTAGCTCTTGCAAACAGTGCAATCCTTTCTTAATGCGGCGAGACACCGTAACCGCGCTGATACCGAGGCGCTCAGCCGTTTCTTTTTGGGACAAATCGTACAGAAATACGAATTCGACCACCTCTCGCGTCCGCTTTTCGAGCTGTACTAGCGCCTGCTGGAGTCGCATCTGGTCTTCCTGCGCGAGCTGGAAGCTGTGATACTGCGAGTCGGGAACCAAATCGCCCAGCGAAGTTGCGCCTTCGTCTTCATCGCGCATCGGCGCATCTAGGCTCAGGGGCGATCGATTGCGATAGGCTAGCTTGATTTCTTGCCATTCTTCAACCGCAATTTGCAAAACCTCTACCAGTTCGGCATCCGTCGGCTGGCGGTGCAGCGTGAGCTGAAGTTCACGGGTGGCAGCAGCGGCTTGATGCTGGATGGCTTGCCAGCGGCGTGGAATCCTGACGGTTGACCCTTTGTCGCGCAGATAGTGCTGGATTTCGCCTCGGATGTAGGGAATGGCGAATGAGCTGAAGGCGTGTCCTTTCGACATGTCGAACCGCTCGATCGCCCGAATCAGCCCCAAACTGCCAACTTGCAGCAGGTCATCATAGCTTTCGGTGCATTGATTGACCCAGTGGTGCGCTTCTTTTCTCACGAGTCCAAGGTTGAGCTGTACTAGGCGGTTGCGAATTTCGGCACAGGGATCATTCTGGTATGCCCGGAGCAATTGCAAGCTTTCACTTTTGAGTTCGTGGGTGTCGGAAGAGAATTCGTTGGCAACAGGCGTATGCATGACTATTTTTAGATAAACGGAGCGCACCACTTCCAAGATCAATCAGCTCAACTGCAAAAAAAGCGCAACGTCTAGAATCATATAGTCTGTCCATACATCCGGCAAATTTACCAGCGGCAACCTTATCTGATGTATGGTGTTTGCAAAAACTTAGTGTAATGATATGATGCTGAACTTGCTTCTGCAATGACTTGGACTTAGATTCCAGACTCAAGCGATTCCATACTTAAGCCAGATGGATATCTTGGATTTGTTAAGCTAACGGTATGCGTCCAGATCCGGTTGCAACAACTGCATTTTCACGGATTCTCTGCAAGAATATGCCGATCGCAAAATTGATATCAAAAATGTAGCAGAAAGCAAATAAACTGCTGAAAAGCCTGAAGGATGGGGTTGTGAGCCTGACTGGATCAGTCGATCGGGGAGTAGGCGCGATCGTTATATTTACGGGCGATCGTTCTAAGAGTCTACCCTAAGAGTCTGCTTGCCAGGTTGTGGCTAAAACTGGATGATGGGTCTGATTCAAAACTTCATTCACGACTTTAATCAATTCTTTGGCAGTGTAGGGCTTGACCAAAAAGGCTTGGATGTCGGCGTGAACCGCAGTCATGACTTGAGGGCTGGTCACCAGTCCGCTCGTAGCGATGACTTTGATCTGCGGGTTGATTTTTTGCAGTGTCC
>JBBSFA010000569.1:0-3315 GCA_038239185.1 Elainellales cyanobacterium
ACGGCTGTGCGCCCCTACCCCAACCTGCAACTAAGGCTAGTTAATCGGGCATCGCCGATCGCCCTATCTTATGAATCGGTTTTGGCAGCCGTTGGGCTGGCTGCCAGGGGCAGCGGCGGCAGGGCAGTCTCTGTGCTAACGCCTCTTCTAACCGTTGCCGCGTAGGGGCGACCCATGCCGTAGGTGAGGGCATAGCTTTGTGCCAAAAGCCAAAACCAGATTGCCGGATAGCGCGGCTCTAGCCAAGGCTGAATCGATCGCGCCCAGTCGGGCACCCAGCGAAACAGCCAGCTAATCAGCGCGCTGAACGTGAAGTTGAGATAGCTGCCCACCCAGCGGATTAGATCTTTGGAACCTGCCAGTTCCCAGATCCACAGCAGCAGGGCAGGATTTTTCCAGGCGGCAGTGATTGCCATGCGGTTAAACGGCAGCCATCCGGCGCGGTCTTTAATGAAGCGATCGGCAGTTTGGGGCGATTCCGATTCTGCCAGAATCCCAAAGAAGGTGTTGAGCATGGCGTTCACCTTTTGGGGCTGCAAAAAGCGTCCGGTCGGCACCATCATTCCTTTCGAGAACATCCAGGTAACGGCAATGTTGCTTTGATAAGCGCGAATCTGGTTGAGATGGTGCGCTTTGAGCAAGTCGTGGCGCAAAGCCGTGTCAAGCAGGTCGGTCAACCGGGGCAAATTTCGCACCAGCGACCCAAACCCGGTGAACACCAGCGGCGACTGGAGCGATGCCGCATCGCCAATCGCAATCAGCCGATCGAAGGCAACCCGGCGATCGTTGCTGCGGATGCTGAAATAGCCTGGAATGTAGCCAAACGTAGCTTTACGCCACTTGAGCTGATCCAAGTCGCAGCGGCGATATTCCGGCAGAATCGTGAAAAAGTCTTCGTACATTTCCAGCAGCGAACCGGGATTGACCGGATCGACCTGGTGATAGTGGAACAGATAAAACGTCAGATCTTCATCCCGCCCTGGAAATAGCTCCCAAATGAGCTGCCGTCCCCGCGACAGATCGCCGTGGCTATTCAGCACATCGCCGTAGCGATCGTCCCATACGCCCGGTTCAAAGCCGCGCTCAATCACTGCGCCTACGGTCGGACAAACGCTGTCAAAGGCGCGTCCGTTGTTGAGCTGCCAAGCGATCGGGGAAGCGGTTCCCATTGCGTCTACGAGCAGTCTGCCTCTGATTTGGCGATCGCCCTGGGTTGGCAGGTGTTTTGCCTGCACGGTCACGCCCTGCGGCTCAATGTCTGCTCTCAGGAACTCCGTTTCGTCCCAGATCTCGCCGTTGTGCGATCGCAGCTTCTCGCCGCACAGCTTCAAAAACTTCTCAGCATCGATCGCCACGTTGAGGACGGTTGGCGTATGCAGTACGGGCGCTTTCGCCTGGGGTGGATTGTTAGAGTCGAAAAATTTATTGAAGCCGTCTAGATATTCCCGTGCAATCACGCTTTCAAACTCCGCAGGCGTAAACAGCCCCAAATCGATCAGCGTTTGAAATTCTCCCCGCGAAATATTCCACTCTCGGTTCATTCGCCCAAACGGCAGGCGCTCCAGCATCAGCACGCGATAGCCCAGTCGCGCCATCACTGCCGCATGAACGATGCCTAGCGCTCCACCGACGTAGATTAGATCGTAGTCGTTGGGGGGGCTGCTCTCCGCTAACGGATGTTCAAAGACGACCTGTCTGGGTGTTTGGGGCGCTCTGACCCCTTCGCGCCAGCGCTGTTCCCACCAGTAGACCCGCGTCAGGTCATATTCGCCATTGGGAATGGCGCGAAAGTAGTGGGCGGTTTTGGGATAGTAGGGGGTTAGTGCCTCGAAGATAGACTGCTGGGATAAATCGATCGCCGGGGGTTCTGGGTAGCGCAGCGGAAATTGGTGCTGTAAGTCTGCCTTGAGCTGCCGCAAAATTTGCTGCTCTTGCGGCAAGGACTGATCACTACGAAATGCCTTTAAATAAGTCGTGCGCTGAAGCGACCATACGAAAATCAGGAGATCGCCCGATCGATCGGGTGGGCTAGAGGCTAGCAGGTTGGCAGCAACCAATCGAATGCCATCGGCGGTCGATCGCTTCTCAGCATCGGTTGAGCCAGGAGTAAACTGCTGCTGCAACCAATCACGCACCGCCGCTGTTTCTGGCGTTGGAATCTCAAGATATAAAACTTCCTGCATTGCCAAATCCTTCAGCTCCAATTAAATCCCAATGAGAAACAATAAATTTCTCGTAATTCTCTGTTGACAACTCTAAAAAGTGCGCTACACTTCCCGATACATTCTCCTATTTAACGAAGAAACTTTACACGTTTCTCATAATTCTGTGGAAATGTATTTTTGACTACTCTCTCTCGATTTTGCAATTTTGCTCTGCTGAAACCAGCTACAGGGTCAGAATCCGGTGAAACTTATTTTCCGCAAAGCTGAGGTATACCATTTTTAACGACATCAGCAATGAATTATCACATCCCAGTTAATCCACAAGAAATCATTAAGCTTGGTCAGCGACCTGTCAACGAAGAGCTGATCGCAACGGCGATCGCTGGCGTTGTCCAGATCGCTCGCTCCAGAGGGCAGTCGCTCGAAGATCTGACGGCTGAAGTTTTGGCAGACGACTGTCTCCTCGATCGCGACTCTCGCCGCCGCCTCAGCGATATTGTGGCGCAAGCTTGGCAAACGCTGCCTTAAGGTTTAGATCCAAAGGTTTTAGTTGCTACACTAAAGTGTTGCTAAACTGAGAGCGATCGCTTCTAACGGGTTTTATGAAACAAACTTCTTCCATGCTGAAACGCTCCGCGCTAGATACAAGCCAGTTGATGCGGCGGGCTGAAGATCTGGTCAATGCTGCCTCCAACCGCTATCGCATCACGGTGCAGGTCGCAAACCGGGCACAGCGCCGTCGCTTCGAGGAGTTTGATAGTTTGGACGATCCAAAAATGAAGCCCGTGATTCGAGCCATTTTTGAGATGTCTGATGAACTGACTCAGCCAGAAATTATTGGCGAATAGAGATCGGCTCTACTCGCTTTAAGATTGTGAAAAGTAGGTTTCAGGGGTGCTTCGTACCTTTGAAACCTACTTTTTAGAAGCTAGCTTTAGTTTTAAAACAATGAGTGGGAACAGGATGAAAGCCAATTGGATTCTGCAAGGACGATCGCCACGGGGATTCTCGTCTGTTGCGTTGGTTTGCCTTTTCTTAAGCACTGTCCTGTTGAGTCTACTGACATTGGCTCCTGTGACTGCTCAAACTGTAATTAGAAGTCAGGATGTGTGGCAGCAGGTCTACAAGCTTGACCCAGATCTGCCGCTCG
>JBBSFA010000570.1:0-3314 GCA_038239185.1 Elainellales cyanobacterium
AGACTTTGCCCGACCAGTCTGTGAATGTGTTTTCATCTCGATAATGCCGAGGAGTTTGCAGCAGCAAGCGCCAAGCTTCTTTAGCATCAATGAGATAGCCTGAACGCTCAGGATAGTGAGCGAGAATTAACTGTTGAAGGACAGGATAGTAATCAGTATTCAGCCCTGGGAAAATGTGGTGTTCGGCATGGTACGAGAAATTGAAATGCAACAAGTCAAAAATCTTGGGAACCCGCAAGGATAGGCTATTCACCAGCGGATCGTTGATCTCGGTCATGCGGCAAACCATGTGATTGGTGTAGATATAAAACATCACACCCGCGTAGCCAATGCCGATCGGCAAAAAGTAGCTCAGCAGCAGCTTCAGCGGATCAAATTGCAGATAGGCGAGGATGCTGAGATGCAAAGCGAAAATCACCAAGAGTTCCCGCGCGATCGCCATTCTTTCTTTGGGGCTAGCTGTAAAGGCGGCAGGCACATAGCTCACCGACTTGCGGTTAAACAACAGCACTGAGGAAAGGTTGCGAAAGTTATGAATGCCCCAAGCCATCGTCATTCCCAGTATCAGCTCCGGCACACTGACATCGATCGAAGGGGTAAACCGATGCTGAATCCATTTGCCCCAGGTTTTGGGCTGCTCATAGAGATAGTTGCGATCGGGATCGTCCAAAGAATTGGTTTTGCTGTGGTGAACCCGGTTATGCACTAGCTTCCAGAACGTTGGCGGCATCCAGAGCAGGGTCATTCCCAGCAAGCCGATCGTCTGCATCAAACGAGCATTTTTAATGACGCTGCCGTGCAGCAAATCGTGGGAGCTAAATAGCAGTGCAATGACGCTATTACCCATCAGCAGGCTTAGAGGCAGATAGAGCCATAGCCAATACCAATTCCATTGGTCTAGATGCGTGGCGATCGTCCAACCGCAGAGCATAATCGCGAGATTTATGACTAAGATCCACAGTTTGCTGAAGTCGGGTGAAAATGCTTCAGGCGGTAAGAGCGGGCGGAGTTTTTTGGCATAATCAGCCTGTGGAATTAAGGTTTGAATCTCGACAGAATTCATGAATTTTTGTGCCGTAAATATATGTATTTGTTTGAGCGACTTTGAACTTGCAACGTGGTAGCTTAGCAGTATTCCAGCCCCTAGAATTGGAGGTTCTGCAATGGCTTCTGTGTCCGTTCAGCAAGATATCCAGCAGCACATCCCCCTTGTGGGGGATATTGGTCGTAAAACTCCTTTAGCGTATCAGATGACTCGGGCAACCGTTCAGGTTGTGAATGCAATCCAGATTGGAGCAGCAGAAAGCTACATCAATGGATTAGAAATCCCTGATGCCGCACTGCGAGGACTCTTCAACACCTGTATGCCCATCTTTTTCAAATATTTTCCGTCACTGCTTGCTCCCTATGAATGGGTGCTTCGCGAAACAGATCAGGTCGCAGAAGGTCCAAAAGACTTGATGAAGCTTCAATACGATCTGCCTCAACCCATGCTGAATAGTATGTTGGGCGATTGGAAGCTAATCTACCCCAAATATAGCATGGGACTCTGGGAGAACGGAGCCGCCGATCTAGAGCAAGCGCAAGCGCAGATGATTGATGATTTGATTGCCAAGCTAGAGATTCAAGATGGAGACAGCATTCTAGACGTGGGCTGCGGCTGGGGCTGTATTGCCAACTATGTGCTTGCCCGCTTTCCCAATGTCAGAGTCACCGGGCTGAATTTGAGTCAGGGACAATGTGAATACATGCGTCGCAAAATGCAAGATCCAGAGAGCTACTTGAGTTCAGGTCGCTTTACACTGCATGAAGGAGATTTTAACCAGGCTGAATTCACCGAAAAGTTCGACAAAATTCTCTCAGTGGGTGTCTTTTGCCATATTGGAAATCTAACCCAGGCGTTCCGCAAGCTAGCCTCCTTTCTCAAAGAAGGCGGCAAGGTCTTTATACATATCATTACGGTGCGAACGCCCAACAACATTTCCAGCGTTTACACCCACAAATATATTTTTCCACATGGGCGCTTCTGGAACTATGACGCGGTTCCTAGCTGCGATCGCGATTTGAAAACAATCCAGCGATGGTATTTGAATGGCATCAACTATCACAAGACATTTGCAAGCTGGCTGCAAAACTTCGACGACAATCAGGAACTTTGCAAAACCCTAGACTATGGCATCGATTATGCCAAATTTCGCCGGATCTGGAGACTCTATCTGATTTGGCTCTGCACTAACTTCGCGACCTGTGAGGGTAACTACAACGGCAACGGACAATATCTGATGGTTCATGCTTGATGGCGCGGCTGATTAGGACAAACTTTTCAGATATTGCTGCCAAGCCTCGATCGCCCCTACCTGATCCACCGCCTTCCAATGCAGCAGCACCACCCCATCGGCAAATTCAGTAATCCCATAGCGATGGCTTTGGAGCTGCTTCACTGAGCCGATCGTCTCTTGCAAACTCTTGCGATAATCGGCAAAAGCAGGCTGATACTGCTGGAGATACCATAAATCAGCGATCGCATACTCGACTCGCTGCGGTTTTGCCTGCGGTGCTTTACTATCTTGCAAACGCTGCATCGGGAAGCGCAGAACCTGCCGCCGACTGGAAACATGCGCCACAATGTGATCGGTTGCTGTGACGCTAGCATTGGGCGGAATCTGGCTGAGCAGCGAGTGAATTGCCTGACTGTGCTGCCACTGGCGCGGCGGCGACACATAAACCCAGGGCTGAAAAGAGTCCGGAATCACAAACGACAAAGCCCGATTTGGATTAGAGGTAATCGTGAAGAACAGCGACAGGACAATACAGCCAATCCAGATCTGGCGAAAACGCGATCGCCATTGATTAGGATGAGCCGACCACCAGAGAATCGCGCCGTAAAATAATCCCGGAACCAACGTCATCGCGTAGCGCAAGTGCAGCGACAAAGCCGTCAGATCTTCGCGTTGAATCAGCACCTTCAGCAAGGGAAAGCCTGACAACAGCCAAGTGCTTGGCGAAATCACCGAAACGAAGGCTAGCGGTATCCATTGTCCTAGCAGATAGCGAATCGTGGGATCGATCGGCGTGACTAACTCGACAACGAGTCGGATCGGATTGCTCAGAATCCCTTGGATAATATCGATCGTAGAAGCTTCGGGCTTGTCTACAAACTGCCCAAATTGCTCAATCATGAATCGTTTAGACACATCTTGAGAGAACAAGGGCATCACCAGATTCGTGATTCCTAGCATGTAGACCAAACTCACCGCACACAGCGCCAGCCCAGTCCGCCACGATCGCCGACTCACCGCCAAGAAAAAGCCAAT
>JBBSFA010000571.1:0-3307 GCA_038239185.1 Elainellales cyanobacterium
CTTCAAGCACGGTTTTGCAGACCAGCGGAGTGGGTGACTACTCCGCTGAGTTTAACTCAACCCCAGATAGAATCGAACGACGGGGCATTGAAACTCCTCTCGAAAACGTAGGTTTGTGATAAGCCGCATCTAGCCTGCCCCAGGGCACGCAAAATCAAGGTTCTTCTATTCTCACAAATACGGGTATGACAACGATTCGTGTAATTAGGTATCATTATAGGAACTAAAGGCATACTGGATGGGCATTTCAGCGATCGGTTTTTTGTACTATCGGCTCATCATAATCAATCTGGGGCGGACACCGGTCTAAATTCAGGTCATACACCCCAAATCGATTCACATGCTGTGTCCAGTACGGGCTGAGGGCTGCAATCGCCTCTGGTTCGACCGGATAGCCTTCTTGCTGTAGCTCATTGAGAATTCGGCTAATCTCAAAAACGTTGTAAAAGATTAAGCAATTTGCCACCAGATGGTTGTAGCGAATCATCTTCCGCTGTTCTTCCCGGTTATTGGACGAAATCACCCCCTCGCCCCCAAAGGAAAGCCACTGCACAAAATTATTAAAGGATTCACTTTTGTTGGTGGCTGCCTGGATCACAGACCGCAGCTGTGAGTCGTTGAGATACTGAAGCAGAAACCCCGTTCGCACCGCACTACCCAACGCATGAAACGCTTGAAACAGCTTATTCTTAGCACTGTTGGTGCCCAACTTCCGCAAGACCGTTGAGGCATTGATCTTGCCCGCTTTAACCGACAGTGCAACCCGCAGCATATCCGGCAGATGGGTTTCAATTAACTCCCAGTTAACGGTCTCAGAGAATAGACGATCAACATTTTTATAAACAGTAGTGCGATTTGGACGATAGAACGTTAACTCCTTCCAATTCCGAATTCGAGGCATCAATGTAATCCCTAAAAGATACGCCAACGCAAAGACCGTTGAACTTTGGGCTTGCGTATCGCCATGAATCGTATCGGGTTGAATTTGAGATTGATTCTGCAAGAGTCCATCCAGGATATACACGGCTTCCCAGACACCACAGGGAATGAAATGACTAAATAGCGCAATGTAGGTGTCAGAGACATGGTAGTAGCCGATGCCACCATAGCCGCCGTATCGAATGTGATACTCCGCTAGCAAGTTATTTTCATAAATATCCCACTTGGTGCCATCCACCGAAGCATGATTGCCGGTTCCCCAATGCTTGGGTAGGCTGAAGCGGTTATAGGCATTGATGATGGCGGTAATAGATGCTTGCAGCTTATCCACGTCAATATGTCGTTGATGCACATGCGACACCTGCCGCCGATCGAAGCCCTTGAGCGACCGAGCCGCTTGCGAGGGTCCCAGGTTACAGCCATAGCAAAAAGTGGTCGCCGGATAGCGATTGATCGGGTGGTCGAGTTTGGTATCGTAGCCCGACTTCGGTTTGAAAAAGCGCGTCCAGTTGAGCCATAGCTCCGTGTCAATCAAACTATCGAGCAAATTGATCGGCGTGAGGCGTTCAGCAATCCGGGCTTTCAGTTGAGCTAACCCTGGAGCCGGTTGCGACTTCGATTTACGAATCACCAAGCGATCGCGTTGGTAATCCACCTCCGTATTATCCGGGAACTGCTGATCAAAGGCATCGGCACGGGTCGTCAGCCATTGTTGTACGTGCGCCACCAGCGCTTTTGGCTCAGTGGGCAACCCCACCTGAGCGCCATAATCCTTGATTGCCGCTTCATACTCAGCCTGGGAGATCAGTTGACGGGTATAGTCCCCATAGTCAGAACTGCCTTCGAGATAAAGATCACCTGATTTTAACTCCAGCAAAATGTGAGAAAACACACAGACCTCAAAATGGCGGCGGTGAAGAGTGGCGGGATAGGGCATCCGAGCACGCTGCCCCGTGACCAGCGCCCACCACTTGGTCGGAATCCAGCTGAGGTCAAGCGGCTCAATGGGTTGTTCCGCATCCGTCCCTGGATGTTCGAGGGTGAGCACAGGTAGATGAGACAGCCGACTGTGGCGATGCTGCAATAAAAACTGAATCGCCGCCTCTAGCGCCGTGTCCTGAGTGCTGGAATGCAATGGCAGCACCTCCAGCAATCGAAACAGCGTGGTGCGATGACTTTTGTAGAAAGGTTGAATCAGCGCAAAATAGTTATTGCCCACATGCCGGAGATGCGCCTCACACTGTTCCACCAGAACATCCCCCTGATCGCCAATCACCGCAGCAATAGCAGCCAAGCGCTCCGGTTCCTCGCCTTCTCCCTGGTATGCCAATACCACTGATCGCAGCGTCGCGACCAATTCGTCGGTGCGCGGCTGAGTTTGCAATCGATAGTCATCCAAGGCGGCTTTGCCCTTGTGGTGCATCTGCGTCATTTGCTTGATGAACAGGTCTGCCAAGTCATCGAGCGTGCGAGCCGATTGGATAGACAAGAGCGCCACAGCTAGGGTGTAGCGCTTGTGCGGCTTCATCTGTTTCATCCGGGCGGCATCCAACGTCATGGCTTCCGCCGCAAAGTGTTTCACCTTCACCAATGGAATGCTGACAAGGGCATCCTGACCACACTGCAACGCCAACAATCGGTTCCGTCGATCGATCCAGAGTTGCAACTGCGTCAGCGTGGCTCGACCGGGATCTAGCTTGAGCCTTTGCCAAGGCGTGGTCGTCGTCTCTGGTGCGACCACCCACAGTTGGTCAAGGGTGCAGCGATCGTCAGGACTTAATCGCTCACCCACCTGAGCATAGAAGGTAGCCGTGACCTGAGTGCGTACTTGTTGAGCACTCCGTTTTAGCATGCTAAAGGCAGGCAGTTCAAAGCGTTGACGCACCAACTCTTCAATGGCGACATTGATCAAATCCGCCAAATCTTGCTGAGTCAGCGCCGCCTTTTGCATCACCTCTTCGACGATCAAGGTGGTTGCCTGGGTGTAAGGATGCAGATGCAAGTAGTCTCGAATCAAGCCCAAATGCCGCTTCCGAGTCGCGGAATCATCATAGCGCTCTAGTTCTCGGCGGGACACCTCCAAATGCGCCACCGTGGCAATATGCTGAACAATGCGGACGGGAACATCCTGAAGCAAGACCCCATAGCCAAGGCGTTGAAACGTTTTCAAGAGAACAAGCAATCCCAAACGGGTCGGACTGCCGCGATGAGTCACCTGTTGAGCCAGCCCTAACTCATCCGGGGTTGGGCTATAGATTGTCGTCAGTTCTTTGAGCGTCGGATTGCTTTTCAGGCGTGGGTAAGCCGTATCTTGAACACTAGGCACGATCTCAATTCCTGGGATTAATGAGACGGTTGGCTCGGTTTA
>JBBSFA010000572.1:0-3301 GCA_038239185.1 Elainellales cyanobacterium
AAAGCTCGCAGAAATTGTCAGGAGATACAAGCTTTCTGTGTAGAGCGTGCTGTAGAAGAATGAAACAGGAAAAATAAGCAGAAGAATTAGAACTTTGTTAGAAATCTCTCTGCTCAGGTAAATGAGACTGATTTTGTAGACAAAAAATAGGGCGGCAAGTAGACAAGCATTGGACAATGCTAAACCTACAATAAATAGATTGAAGTGAAAAGCATGGGTTATCAGCGAAACCAGGCTGGGGTATAACGGGAAGAAGGCGACGTTTGATTGCTCTCCCACCTGATAGGAATAGCCAGCTTCAACAATGGTGCGATACCAACCGCTATCCCATCTGAAAAAAGAATCCAGGAAATCGTTGTTAGGAAAAGCGTGCCATCTGTCCGTACGGCTGCTCATGTTGGAAAAGCTAAGCGTAATCAGATGTAGAATCGTGGATAGACCTTGCCAAGCTATGAAAATAATCAGTACTTTTTGAAAAACTTGCCTGTTGGTAATTTCAAAACTTTCTTTTGCAGCAGTGAGGCTTCTTCTCCGTTTCGCTTCCATTCTTAGGCTCCTTGTAATCCTGGGCTTACAGGTTTACGAAAATGGTTAAGTATCGCAGATTGCCCCCTCACAGTTTCCGTGCTAAGAGCAGCGTGTCCGGATAATTCCGATGTGCCTAAAAAATTCGCGGCTGCCTTCAGATTGTGCAAAACATGTCTGTATACAACTTTTCATCGGTATGTATACAGATGATATTCCATCCCATCTTTCAATCTTTCAAGAATTCCACAAGCTGTTCTAGCTTCTGCCATGCGGCTCCACTTGCCAAAATCTCTTTCGCCATCAGCACCCCACGCTGGTAGGTCGCGCTCGGATCGTTGTCTTGATCTGAAGCGATCGCCCCGCCCACTTTAAGCGCCAGCGCTGAATTTAAGGCAACCACATCTTGCTGAGCCGGAGTGCCTTTACCCTGGAGCACCGCCTTCAAGATATCAGCATTCTCAGAAATTTCGCCGCCGCGCAAGGCGTGGGTCGGCGCAGCCGTTAGCCCTAGCTCCAGCGGATTCAAAACCACGGATTGAATCTCGCCGTTGGAGAGAACCGCTAAGTCTGTCACATCTGCCAGTCCGGCTTCATCGAGTTTTTCGCGCCCGTGCAGAACGATCGCCTCTGAGCGACCGAGGTGCTTGAGGGCAGCGGCGATCGTGGGCACCAAGAGCGAATCAAACACTCCCATCACCTGCCCTGTGATTGGCAGGGGATTGACCAAGGGTCCCAAAAGATTAAACACAGTTCGCACTTTCAAGGCTTTACGCACAGGCGCGACATGCTTCATTGCCGGATGCCAACCTGGAGCAAACAGGAAGGTAATGCCAATTTCCGAGACGGCGGCTCTGATGCGGTCTGGGTCAGTGCCCAAATTGATCCCCAAAGCTTCTAGAACATCCGCTGACCCAACTTTACTGGAGGCTGCCCGATTCCCATGCTTTGCCACCGCTACGCCCGCTGCTGCTGCCACAAATGCCGTTGCAGTCGAGATATTGAAAGTAGAGGCACGATCGCCGCCTGTGCCACAAGTATCAATCAGCGGGGCAGGCAATGCTGATTTGCCGTCATCCTGTCCATACCCCAGCGATTGCGACTGCCCATGCCCCAGTGATTGCGACTGCAATACTTGCGCCATACCTGCCAGTTCGCTTGCCGAAACTCCCTTCGCTTGGAGCGTCGCTAAGATTGCGCCGGACAGCGCAGGGGGAATTGCCTCCGCCAGCCAACCCTGCATCAGCGCGGCGGCTTGCTCAACCTCTAGCGATCGCCTGTCCAAAAGCTGCTGGAGCAGGAGCGACCAGTCGGTTTCGGCGGTGAGATCAAGCGTTACAGAATGAGGTGAAGGCGTGGCAGGAGAAAGAGTCATGGTGCTTGGTAATCAGGCTTGCGGCAATGGGGGTAGGGTGCAACAGGGGCTTGGACTGCCCCGATCGCTATGTCAGATTTTAGAGGATCTTCAGCCCCACTCAAACAGATTGCTCTGACGAGACAGCGCGATCGCCTGTGAAAAACTCAGGAAGGAAGCAGATGCGATAGGCTTAGAAGCGACTGGGTTTATGCGATCGCCTCCTCCTCTCCCCTTTTTCTCCATGACTTCCCCTGTTGATTTTCTCAGCCATCTCAATCCCTCGCAGCGGCAAGCCGTTGAGCATTACTGTGGACCACTGCTCGTGATCGCGGGGGCAGGCTCCGGCAAAACGCGGGCATTAACCTACCGGATTGCCAATTTGGTGCTGACCCATCGCGTTGACCCGGAGAACATTCTGGCGGTGACCTTCACCAACAAAGCCGCCAAAGAGATGAAAGAGCGGATTGAGAAACTGTTTGCCGAGCAGCAGGCGCAGGCGCAGTTTGGCAAATCGCTAGAGGCTTTGGCGCTGTTGGAGCAGAAAAAGCTGCGATCGCAGGTCTACAAAACCATTACGAAAGAGCTGTGGATCGGCACTTTTCACGCGCTCTGTTCGCGAATTTTGCGATTTGACATTGAGAAGTTCCAGAGTCCGCAGGGCTTCCGTTGGACAAAGGCGTTTTCGATTTTTGACGAATCCGACGCGCAGAGCTTAGTCAAAGATATTGTCGTCAATCAGCTCAACCTGGACGACAAAAAATTTGAGCCAAGAGCAATGCGCTATGCCATCAGCAATGCCAAAAACCAGGGCATGATGCCCGAAGATGTGGAGCAAGATCAGCCTAACTATCGGGGGCGCGTCGTTGCCAACGTTTATGCTGAATACCAGAAAGGCTTAGCTGCCAATAACGCGCTGGATTTCGACGATTTGATCTTGCTTCCAGTGCAGCTCTTTCGTCAGAACGAGCAGGTTTTAGATTACTGGCATCGCCGCTTTCGACATATCTTAGTCGATGAATATCAGGATACCAATCGCACCCAATACGATCTGATTCGGTTACTGGTAACAAACGGAGCTGAATCCAAAAAATTTACCGATTGGAACCATCGATCGATCTTCGTAGTAGGCGATGCCGATCAATCCATCTATTCCTTCCGAGCTGCCGACTTCACGATTCTGATGAACTTCCAGACAGACTTTGGCGACGGTCTGCCAGATGACGATTCGCGCACCATGGTAAAGCTAGAGGAAAACTATCGATCGACCGAGAATATTCTTCAGCTTGCCAATGAGCTAATTGAAAATAACACCGAGCGAATCGATAAGATCCTGCGTCCGACCAGAGGAGTAGGAGAGTCGATCTACTGCTATCGCGCCGATGATGAAACCGCCGAAGCGAATTTTGTCATTCACCAGAT
>JBBSFA010000573.1:0-3297 GCA_038239185.1 Elainellales cyanobacterium
TCCGAGGACCACTAATTGCAGGCGGCAAAATTCATCAGATTATTCTGAAGCCAGAGCAAGATTGGCTGATCGACCTAGGCAGCATTCCCGATGCGATCGCGGAACGCGCCAAGATGCTCTACTTCAACTATCCCAGCAACCCCACCGCCGCCGTAGCCCCGCGCGAATTCTTCGAGGAAGTGGTGGCATTTGCCCGCAAGTACGAGATCATGCTGGTGCATGACCTTTGCTACGCCGAACTTGCCTTCGATGGCTATCAGCCCACTAGCCTGCTAGAAATCCCCGGAGCCAAAGAAATCGGGGTTGAGTTCCACACCATGTCCAAGACGTATAACATGGCAGGCTGGCGGGTTGGCTTTGTCGTCGGCAATCGCCACATCATCCAGGGCTTACGAACCCTGAAAACCAATCTGGACTACGGCATCTTTGCCGCGCTGCAAACAGCCGCCGAAACCGCGCTTTCCCTGCCCGATGTCTACCTGCACGAAGTTCAAGCCCGCTACCGCGATCGCCGCGATTTTCTGATTCAGGGCTTATCCGAACTGGGCTGGAGCATTCCTAAAACCAAAGCCACCATGTACCTCTGGGTTCCCTGCCCACCCGGAATGAGTTCCACCGACTTTGCCCTCTCCGTGCTGCAACAAACGGGCATCGTCCTGACTCCAGGCAATGCATTTGGCGAAGGCGGCGAAGGCTTTGTGCGAATTAGTCTAATCGCTGAGCGCGATCGCCTCCAGCAGGCACTCGCTCGGCTGAAGCAGGCAGGCATTCGCTATCAGTCGGCACTGGTGTCCTAGGCTTCAAGCGCTATGGTGGATATTGAGTCACGGCGGACGTGGGCACAGGAGGTGAGTGATGCCAGCGATATCAACCGAGCCACGCGATCGCGTGGTGTTATGCGGGGTGAGTTG
The DNA here is from genome assembly GCA_038239185.1 of Elainellales cyanobacterium. Lineage (GTDB taxonomy): Bacteria > Cyanobacteriota > Cyanobacteriia > Elainellales > Elainellaceae > FACHB-886. The sequence continues at coordinate 912 of JBBSFA010000573.1, forward strand.
GGCAACTTATCAAGCGCTGATCCGAGATTTGGAATCGGAGCCAGCCAAACGCCTGACCTATGACCAAGGAACCCTAGAGATTATGACACCGCTTCCGCCCCACGAAGAATTCAAAAGGCGGATGGGTCGTTTGGTGGAGGTGATGACCGAGGAGACGGAGACAGAGATCCGCAGCTTGGGTTCAACCACCTGGAGGCGGGCTGATTTGCAGAAGGGGCTGGAGGCGGATGAATGCTATTACATCCAGCATGAGGCGGCAGTTCGGGGGAAGACTGAGATTGATTTGGCGATCGATCCGCCGCCCGATTTGGCGATCGAGGTGGATAACACGAGCAGTTCGATGAACCGTCTGGAGATTTATGCGGCGCTGGGAGTGCCGGAGGTGTGGCGCTATGACGGGGAAACGCTAACGATCTACGGCTTGGTGGAAGGAGAATATGCTGCTCAGGAGGCTTCGGCGGTGCTGCCACTGTTGCAGCAGGGCGATATCCTGCGGTTTTTGCAAGTCGGCCAAACGATGGGTGAAACGTCCTGGGTGCAGGAGTTTCGCCGCTGGGTGAGAGCGCAGATCGAGGAACAGGGATCATCATAATTTCGGTGATTAGCACCCGTTTACTGTGTCTTCGGTGACTCATTTTGTCCTAGCCCAAAGCAGCCACAACAACCAGGCTACATGGTGAAGAGCGACGATCGCCCAAAACTCAGCCTGATAAGACTTCTTCTGGTTTTTGTGACGCAGCATTCGCTGGGCTATAAATCCACCTAACCACCCGCCCGCAAGTTCACAGAGATGCAGCGTTTGTTCTGGGATTCTCCCAGCCCTCCGTTTAGCGCGAGATTTATCCTCTGCATACAGGGCGTAGGTTAACAAACTCATTGCAGGATAGAGAGCGAGCGGCAGCAGATTGTGAGCCGTCCAAGCCAAATGGACTGCTCCAACGCATGGCAAAATCGATAGCCCTAGCGCCTCAAGTCCAGGAAACTTTGATGCGGATGCAACATTAGCGGCGTTTTTGCTTCTTGCCCCTAAGATAAAAGCCTCACAAGCGCTAATCTTGCCGTCTGAATCAGTAACGGCACGGTAGTAAATTGTGTCATTTTCCCGTGGACGGCGGGTTGAATTTTTGAGTTCAGAAATGTGTACAAAAATCTCTGGACTGCCATCCGCAGGTTGAATGAAACCAAATCCGCGATCGTCTTTCCAGGTGATCAGTTTGCCACTGCATAAACCGGATTTCATAAAGAATGAAGTGCTAAAAAATCATGGCTGGGGCTGATGCCGAGCTTTGGAAGCTTGAAGTTTTTCCCAAACGGCGTAAAGGGTGATGCGAGTGCCTGCGATCGTCAGTCCACGCTCTGTACGGATAATAGCCGATCGCCCATTGGATGCCAGAGTCATACCCACAACCTCCTGGAACTTGTTCTATTTACTTTACAAAAGTTTTAATATCTCTTCTGCGATCGATCGCATGAGCCAGCACTAAGGAATTCAAAATTCGTTGGCTCAAGGGGCTGTGCCTACGGTAGCCGACCACGCCATTTCTTCGGGTCTTGAGAACAGTGGAAAACTGCGTAGACAACCACTGTGATGTCTGAATGCTCGTAGAAAACAACGTAAGGGAAGCGCCGAACTACAGCCCTTCGATAGCTTTCGTGAACCACCGGATACAGTTCTGGTCTTCGCCGGATGAACTGAATACACGCATCAACACATCGAAGAAACTCCTCGCCTAAGCCAGGTTCCTGTTCTTCTACCAACTATAAGCCAGAGTCGCGTCTTGTTCCGCCTCTGGCAAAATAATCAGATTGCTAAGCGCCATGCGATCTGTTACGAATTCTTTCCTTAACCGATTCCCATGAACTGCCTGAGTCAGGATTCTGCCAATAGGCTGCTTTTCGCTTTGCCAGCTCCTCTTTTTGCCAGTCAAGCACTGGAATTTGGTCTGGAACCAAGGCAATGCTGTCCCACAGATCTTCAAGGAGCTGCAATTTTTCTGGAAGGGTTAATTCAAAAACTTGAGTGAACTCTGCCTTCATGCTGACCTCGCCCAGGAATTACTGCTTTGCTCTAAGTCTATCACTGGCAGCAGTAATGCCCTCAAAACGGCAACTTGAGAAGCTATTCAGTCGATCGAAGGATTCACTTCAGGAGCTACTTAGTCGTCCCTGAAAAATTCAAAGACCCAGTAGAATCAGGTGTTTCAGCCGAAAAACATGGCTTAGAAATTGCAAGTCAATACTCAAAGCCTTGTAAAACTCTGGAGAAACCCTGGGTTTCCAAAGAGCCTCAAAGCCCCATTTTTCCGTCGTGCGCTTGCTTGCCATACTCAAATTTAGCGGCTGAACCCCTTTCACCATCCTGCTTGGTGTCTGAGTACCCCAAAAA
>JBBSFA010000574.1:0-3296 GCA_038239185.1 Elainellales cyanobacterium
CGATCCCGTCACAGGATCTTTAGATTCAATGTCATACCCGATGCCTCGCGCAGCCGATACATCACGAGGCATTCTGCCAAGCTGCCGCTCGGTCTCCATCACGGTTGCCATCGCCAACCGCTCAATCTCATCTCGACCATAAGGCACCTCTTTTTCTTCACGCTCAACCCGCTCTCCCATTAGCCTCGTGAGCAGACCTTTGGGAATGACTAACGCACCTCCCTTTACCACAGGCGGCAGCGCAGAAATTTCTCGTTCCTGAGTTAGCTCCTTGAGACGACGCTGAAGGCGATCGCTCAAATCCTCTGCCTTGGTCATTGCATTGGCAGAATTGAGCTTGGCGTTCCGTTTCCCCGCTTTTTCCTGAAGCTTCAAATCTTCGGCTCGGTGATCCCAATAGTTAATCTCTTTTCGCAGCCGAGACGTAACTTCTCGCTCAACCTTATCCACCATCGGCAGTCGCCGCGTCTGCACATCCTGAACGTGTTTCGGGATCACATGCTGAATCGCAAAGCTGATTACTTGAGCTTCAAAATCCTGGTTTAGCCACTCCGTTGACTCTACGATCGGCATCACCGCCCTCTGCTCCACATCAGTCAAGGGGCGATAATCCAAATAGGGGGCTGGACCTGCATTCTGAGGAACCCCATCCGCACCCATTTCAACAAACTGAAGCTGCTGAAAAATAATTTGCTGCTGCCCATTCTTCTGCATTCGCCCATCTTGAACCGCATGTTCTAGATAAAACAACGCTCGAATCTCTTGCCCTTCATCAGCATCATCCACCAAAATCGCTCCCCGCTTGAGCAAATCCCGATAGCTTTCTAGCGTCAGATCGATCGTGCAATCCAGCAAAGCGTGACCAGGACAGACAAAAGCCGCAACCGGAGACTGGTTAATTTTGCTCTTTTCAAAGCAGATGCGCTCATAGCGAGGTTGGATCGCCTCTCCAATGCCAATTTGACGATCGCGATCGCGAATCGCTCCCGGCACTCGTGTGATCTCAAACCGCCCCGATTCACGAGGAGCAATCTGTCCCCCCAGTTTTTGAAACGCTTCAATAAAAAGAGATTGAATAAAGTGAGGCTGAAGTCGTCGCGCCTGTGCCCGCTCCATTTGTTCACGAACTTCTTCCACTTTAGAAGCATTCAGCGTGTCCCTCACCAAGGCTTTTTCTTCTAAAAGTTGAAGAATGTGATCGCGGTCGATCGCGTTCTCGATCACCTGATCCAAACGCTGTTTACGCTCTGGATCGTCGCCATACCGAATCGCTTCAATCAGCAGATCTCGAAGGCTTTTTTCAGCAAAGACTTTGCCCAAAATGTCATACACCAGACCTGGTAGGGCTTTTCGTTCTACCTCCAGCTTTTTAAGCAACTTGGCATAAACATCCCCTTCGCGAGTCTCATCTGCAACCAAATTCCACAAGTGACAAACTTCCATTTGCCCAATTCTATGAATCCGACCAAACCGCTGCTCCAATCGATTCGGATTCCAAGGCAAATCGTAGTTAACCATCAGGTGCGCCCGTTGCAGGTTTACCCCTTCCCCCACCGCATCGTTTGCCAGCATCACAAAAACGTTCTTATCTTGCCGGAAGGCTTCAATCAGCTTACGTCGCTCTTCTCGACTCACTCCCCCATGTACCACAACCACCGACTCCGGCTTCCCTAAGCGGTTCCGAATTCGCTCTGCCAGATAAGTCAGAGTGTCTCGAAACTCCGTGAAGATGATCAGTTTACGTCGGTTGCCTTGGGCATCCCGCATCAGCGGATGATCCAAAATTCCGTTCAACTCCATCCACTTTGTATCCGTACCCGAAGTTTTGACTACCTTGGCTTGGGCTTCCAATCGTCGGAGCGTTGCAATCTCGATCGCCAACTCCTCGATCGTGCGCGAGGCAGTCGCTTGGTCTACCACCTCTTGCTCAAACCGCTCTAACTCTTCCTGAGGGTTATCATCGTCGTCCCACAACTCCGAATAAATGTCAATACTAAACTCTGGCTGAGACAGTCCAGCCTGACCTCGCTGCAACGTTTGTTCTTCATTATTGAGACGATTCTCTAGCCGCTCCCGACGATTAATTAGGGATTGATAGATCGCCGCAGGAGAAGAGGCTAACCGCCGCTGCAAAATTTGGAGCGCAAAACTCACATTCAGCTTACGCTTCTGGTCTTCTGCGGCAAATCGCTCCGCCCGATTCATTTCTTCGCGCACGTAAGCAGTCACAGCATGATACAAGGTTGCTTCTGGGTTAGACAGCTTGTAGGTCATCGTGTAGGCGCATCGTTCTGGGAAAAGAGGCTTGCCATCAAATTTCACCAGCTCTTCTTTTGTGAGGCGACGCATCAAGTCAGTGACATCCATCTGATGCACCCCATCCCGAAACTTACCTTCAAAGCGATCGCTATCTAGCAGCCCCATAAACAACTGAAAGTCTGCTTCCTTGCCGTTATGAGGCGTTGCCGACATGAGCAAGAAATGACGGCAATGCGAGCCGAGTAAGCGCCCCAAGTTATAGCGCTTGGTATATTTCACCTCTCCGCCAAAGTAGCTGGCAGACATCTTATGTGCCTCGTCGCAAATGACCAAATCCCAATCAGGGGACGCAGTAAAACAGGCTTGAAGATCATGATTCCGGCTCATCATATCGAGTCGGGCAATCAGCAGGTTCTTTTCGTTGAAAGGATTGCCCGATCGAGAAGCTTCCACTTGGTCGCGAGAAAGGATATCAAAAGACAGTCCAAATTTACTGTAAAGCTCGTCCTGCCACTGCTCTACAAGACTCCCTGGAGCCACAATCAAGCATCGCTCCAGGTCGCCTCGCAGCATCAATTCCTTGATGAGCAATCCAGCCATAATTGTTTTACCAGCGCCTGGATCGTCTGCTAGTAGAAACCGCAGAGTCTGACGTGGCAACATTTCACCGTAAACTGCAGTAATTTGTTGCGGTAACGGCTCGACGAGAGAAGTATGAATGGCTAGGTAGGGGTCAAACAGATAGGCCAAACGAATTCGGTAAGCTTCTGACACTAACCGAAACAACGAACCATCGGCATCGAAAGCCCAAGGTCGTCCCTGAGTCACCACTTCTAGCTTGGGTTCATCAGTCCGGTAGAGAAGCTGACCCTTAACTGCGCCGTCCGCGTTTTCAAAGACAACTTTGATCGCTTGATCGCCATACCACTCCACGTTGACAATTTTAGCGATACCGTCAGGCATCAAGCCTTTAATGAACGTCCCTGCCTTGATATTTTCTAGCGCTGCCATTCACGACCGTCCTGAATCACAATTAC
>JBBSFA010000575.1:0-3293 GCA_038239185.1 Elainellales cyanobacterium
ACCGCGACATTAAACCCAGCAACGTGTTGGTCAGCCGCGATGAGAGTTTGGGTGAACTGACCAAAATTCTTGATTTCGGCATTGCCAAAATCATGCAAGACGGCGGCAACCAGACCCAGTGTTTTATGGGGACACTTGCCTACTCTTCTCCCGAACAGATGGAAGGGCGGGAGTTAGATGAGCGATCGGATATCTATAGCCTCGGCGTGATGATGTTTCAAATGCTGACGGGGAAGATGCCGCTTCATGCGGATACTCACTCCTTTGGCGGCTGGTACAAAGCGCACCATTTCTACTCGCCGCAGTCGTTTGAGGCGGCAGATGCCAACCTTCGCATTCCCAAAGCCGTAGAAACTCTGGTAATGGGCTGTTTATCTAAGTTGCCGAGCGATCGCCCCCAAGCGGTGGGTGAAGTGCTTCAGGCGCTAGTGCCGCTGGAAGAGCAGTTTGGCGCAGGTCGGCAGGTTGCCCGCCGGATCAGCGCCTCCTTGTCGGAGATGCCCATTACCCCCGCTTCTCCAAGCGAACTGCTTGCCGCCACTGCTCCTGCTAGTCCAGCCGCTGCTTCTCTCGATTTGGGTGAGCTGGCGTGGCCGAGCAATATGCCGATCGCGGATATTGTTTTTCCGAAAGCGATGCCGCTCAACAAGGAGATGGTGCCGACGCTTTGGGTGATGCTGCCGCAGCGAGAAATCGACAAGCGGTTGGTCTGCACCCGCTACAACCAGTTCCTCTTCCTAGAAACGCCTCATCCCATGGCACTCTGGCTAACCGTGTTGTACAACCGCGAGCATGAACCGCGCTGGTTACCCTGCTTTTTAGACTTAAAGACTTCCCACGGGCGGCAAATCGCGGGTCTGCTGGGAACCACAAAGCAGTACCGGATTCTGTTCTTTGCCCAAGAATCGCCCCAGCGCTGCGCGAATCTGCAAACTGCCTCGATCGCCCAAGCTCAGTGCAAACTGCTGCAAGAGTGGGCAACGATCGGTCGGCTCTCCAAGGTTCAACCCAATCCCGGCATCAGCAAAGACCATTTGCGATCGGCACTCGAAAATCTCAAGCCACAAGTCCTGATTAAGCTGGAATCCCTTTACAAGGACAATGCCAGCTTGAATTGACGGTGGTTTGTCCAGTGCGAAAAAAGGGGGCGCAATTTGTGCCCCCCTTTTTTCGTAATCGTCGATCGCCCTAGTTGGTGATCGCCTTAGCAATCATTTTGGCTTCGCCGCCGACTAGCCGCTCATAGGTTGCCCGCAGCTTCAGACCTACCAGCACTTGGAACAAGCCTGTGCCGTTGTCAGAACCCGGATAGTCCTTGTGCTGGAGCAACAGCTCCGTCATTTCGCCGTAGAACTTGGTGGAGGTGCGGCTGAGGTGGCTCTCCAGGTAAATCATTTCTTCCAGGCGATCGAACCGCCCATCAACTTCCAGGATCGAGGCGCTGTGACCGCAATATTCGTCGGGTCCATAGTGCATCTTGATTCCAGGGTAGGAGCAAGTCAGCTTGCGACCGCAAGGAATCCAGTCGATCGTGGAGCCTTCGTCGAACAGGTAAACTGGCTCAATCCCTTCCACGTCCTCCTTCTGGATCAAGCGGACTCGCAGCACTTTGCGCTCGGTGTCATTCGGGATCAGGTTGGTGGGCAGCACCTGAATCACCATGTCGGCGTACTTCTTCTGCGTGTCAATGTAGGCACTGAAGTCAGGGCGGCGAGAGTTAATAGCAGCCAGCACGTCTTCATAGGTGTGACCGCGCTCTGCCATATCGCGCTGAACCTTCCAGGCAATCTTGACTTCGTCATCAATATCGAGGTAGACGCTAAAATCCAGCAGAGAGCGTACCCGCTCGTCGTACATGGGATGCAGACCTTCGATCACTACGATCGGTCTCGGCACAATTTTCTCTGGCGGATCGATCATGCCCGTCTCATGGTTGTAGATCGGCTTCATGATCGTCTCGCCGTTCTTCAGCGCCTTCACCTGTTCCGCCATCAAATCAAAGTTGTTGGCTTTGGGGTTTAGCGCAGTCACACCTGCCGCTTTGCGTCCTTTGCGATCCAGACTGTGGTAATCATCCAGGCAGATTACAGTCATCATCTCTTCACCGAACAAATCTGCCAAGCGACGAAGAAACGTCGATTTGCCGCATCCCGAATCTCCGGCAACACCGATCAGAACCACACGGTCTGGCTTAGTCATGAGCTTCCTCTAATACAAAAAAAGTAGAACGGTTTGTAAAGTTAAAATCTTGATCTCAAGGAGGCAAGATGAGCAACCGATCGGCAGAAAATCCAGACTCAATCGATCGAATTTCTAGCCGAAGATTTTATGAATGATCCCAGTAGGTATTAATACTAGCTGATTCTCCAAATCCTATCAAAATAGGACAACCTCCACAAGGCTAGCCCTAACGCTAGACTTGATCCCCTCCATTGATAACGCTGCTTTATGCCCCTCCTTTATGCTAAGTGGAATGCGGTTCATAAGGAAACACTTTCAGATGAAAGTCTAAAAAAAATCTAAAGCCAATCTAAAAAAGTCTAAAACTGCCTCAAGGATTACAGCTCAACCGATAAGCTGCTCAGTATGGTGGTGCAGGAGTGACGATCGTGCAAAAGTATGGGGTCAAATTTGTCGCTTGATCCCCTCCCGTGTCTGAGGAATGCCTTGCTAATGCTACGCTACTATACAAGCCAGATCTAACGTTCAGGCTTCTTTCAGCAGATTTAATTCTGGTTGAGCGAGGGTTTGACTGGAGTTAGACGCTTTATTAAGATGGGCGCACTAGATGGATGCGCCAGATTACAACGGGTTAGGAGACTTTTGAATCACGATGTACAATCCAAGCGCAGCGGGCGGTAATACAGCATATGGCGACCGTCTCTTTGTCTATGAAGTAGAAGGGTTACGCCAGAGCGATAAAACTGACAAAATGGGCTTCCCTATTCGTAAGAGCGGCAGTGGGTTTATTACTGTGCCCTACTCTCGGATGAATCAGGAGATGCAAAGGCTAACCCGTCTGGGTGTCCAGATTGTCAGCATTCGTCCCTACGACAGTAGCAGCATTTCTGCCAACGGCAACAGCAAGGCTTCCTCTGCCACCGGAGTTCAGACTCAGGGTCAACCGACCCAAGTTCAGCAAACTCAGCCCGCAGATGCAAGCAAACCTATGACACAAGCAAAAGAAAAGTCCGCAAAACCAGATGTGCCTGTCAATACCTATCGTCCGGCTAGCCCCTTCGTCGGCAAGTGCGTCTCGAATGATGAGCTTGTAGCTGAAGGTGGCATCGGTA
>JBBSFA010000576.1:0-3291 GCA_038239185.1 Elainellales cyanobacterium
CCAAAAAGGTGGTGCTCAGAAAAGTTCACAGAATGAGAGTAAGCCCCCTCGTGTTGGCACTTTAATCTATCTTTTGTTTCCCTATTTCGGCTACGGAGTGTTGTATTTTGCATTTATTTTTGCCGATCGCGTGACTGCTGGATTGGCAATTAATCCAGCATCGGGGCTAATTTTCGCGATCGATTCAAGCTACCAGCGCAGTTTGGATCTCTCTCTGCTCAACTTTCTCCTTTTTGTACCACTTGTAGAATATTGTAGCTACGTTTTTATTCGATCTTGGTATCAGAAATCAGGTTCAGTTTTTGCCTGTCTCTCAGTCTACTTTGCTGCTCAACTCCGCTACCGTTATCGGAAAATAATTTGGTCTATGGTCGGGTGTTTTAGTCTGCTGATTCCTATGACTTTGGCTATTTTTAAACCGCAAGATTGGGGAACGGCAGAGGTGCTGTTGACGATCGCTGGCAGCACTGGATATCTTCTGTTTTCGATCGGTTTGCTCAATGCCATTCTCTTGTTTAGCCTGAATCAAGCACCACTAGTTTTACAGGCGATTGTTCCTGCCTTGCTGCTTAATTTCTGTGCCGGGTATGTCCTGGCTCATCTGATTTCTGCCTCTTTTGCAGTTGTGGGTTTGATGATTGGATCTGCGACCTTTATGTTGATTTCAGGTAGAAGTCTAGGGCTATCGATGCGTCAGCCTGATTATGGGTACTATCTGGGAGGCTATTGAAATTCAAAGTTCCAAACTTTAGCTCCAGAACGCTTTCAAATTTTAACTTTATTCAATTATCAAGAGCATCCTACTATGTGTGGAATTGTTGGTTACATTGGCACTCAAGCAGCGTCCGAAATTCTAGTGGAAGGGTTACGGCATTTAGAGTATCGCGGCTACGATTCTGCTGGCATTGCTACCGTTTGGGAAGGTGAACTCCACTGCGTTCGGGCTAAGGGTAAGCTGAACAACCTGCGAGAGAAGTTAGAGCCGCTAGAAATGCCTGCTCGTATTGGGATTGGTCATACGCGCTGGGCAACGCATGGCAAACCAGAAGAACACAATGCTCATCCCCATGTGGATATGTCGAGGCGGGTTGCAGTGGTTCAGAATGGAATCATTGAAAACTATCGTGAGTTGAAGCAATCTCTGCAAGCTAAAGGATACGTATTTGTTTCAGAAACAGATACGGAAGTCATTCCTCATCTGATTGCTGATTTACTGGCTCAGATGAAAAAGGCGGATGAGTTGGTTCGCTATGTTTCGCCGCTGACCGAAGCGGTGCGTCGTGCTGTTCATCAGCTAGAAGGCGCATTTGCGATCGCTGTCGTTTGCACAGATTATCCAGATGAACTGGTCTTAGCCCGCCAGCAGGCTCCTTTGGTGATTGGTTTGGGTCAAGGCGAATATTTCTGTGCCTCTGATGTGCCTGCAATTTTGCCTTACACCTCCACCGTGGTGATGCTAGAAAATGGCGAAATTGCGACTCTGACACCGCTGGGGGTTGCGATTTCTTCTTTTGAAGGCGATCGCGTCATCAAGTATCCCTACGTGCTCAAAGGCAATCGCATGTCAGCGGATAAGCAGGGCTTCCGCCACTACATGCTGAAGGAAATTCACGAACAGCCCGATGTGGTTCGGGACTGCCTGACGAGCTACTTGTCCGAAACTTGGGAGCCTAATAAATCTCTAGCAGGTGTTGACTCTCCGATCGCTTTGGGATTGCCCGACGAACTGTTTGACGACGTACAACAGGTGCAAATTCTGGCTTGCGGGACTAGCTGGCACGCTGGCTTGGTCGGGAAATACCTGATTGAACAGCTTGCAGATTTGCCAACGACTGTTCATTACGCTTCAGAATATCGCTATGCCCCTTCGCCGCTGATGCCGCATACGCTGACGATCGGTGTGACCCAATCGGGAGAGACTGCTGATACGCTGGCAGCCCTAACGATGGAGCAAGCACGTCGCGCTCAGCGATCGGCAGAATTTCGTCCTCGGATGCTAGGGATTACCAATCGCCCCGAAAGTACCCTAGCGCAAGTCGTGCCTCATTTGATTGCTACGCCTGCTGGCATTGAAGTTGGGGTAGCGGCGACCAAAACTTTTACGGCGCAGCTCATGGCTTTCTATTTCCTGGCCTTGGATCTGGCGGCTCGGCGGCAAACGCTGACCTCAGCGCGGATGGCAGAGATTGTGACGGGATTACGGCAGTTGCCCATTCAGATTGAGCAGGTGTTGCAGACTCAATCGGCGGCGATCGAACAGCTCTCACATCGGTTCTTGGAGACGCAAGATTTCATCTTTTTAGGACGGGGAATCAACTTCCCGATCGCGCTAGAAGGGGCTTTGAAGCTGAAAGAAATCAGCTACATTCACGCTGAGGGTTACCCCGCAGGCGAAATGAAGCATGGTCCGATCGCCCTGTTGGATGCAAAGGTGCCTGTGGTAACGATCGCCACCCCTGGAACGGTCTATGACAAAGTGCTTTCTAACGCTCAAGAAGCTAAAGCGCGGGATGCTCAACTGATTGGAGTGGCACCATTGGATGACCATGCCGCTGAGATTTTTGATGTGCTCTTGCCTGTGCCTGAAGTCGAGGAAATCCTTTCACCCATTCTGACTTCTCTGCCGCTGCAATTGCTGGCTTATCACATTGCTGCTGCTCGCGGTTTAGATGTCGATCAACCGAGAAACCTGGCGAAATCTGTCACAGTTGAGTAACTATCACGTTTGAACAACGGTCACGATTGAGTCACAGCCGTCGAGGAATTTTTGAGAAATCGTAGACTTCTCAAAAATTCCTTAACTTAATTCTACGTCTTGGAGAATGCTTAAATTCCTGATTCTGGATCTCGCCACAGCGCTATGGATGACGACCATAGCGCTACTTTTGGTGATTGGGGTGCCCAGTCTAATTGGAGTGCCGAGTAAAAGTTTATGGGATGACGGCACTTTCTCCAGATGCAATCGCACCATCGAGGCTTGCGCTAAATCAGTCGTGCTGATTGCGATCGGGGTGCTGCTGCTCTCGGCATTGTCGTTATTTAATTGGGCAACGCTGGTTCTATGGTACGTTGCTGGACTGTTGAGCTTCCGGTTCATTGACGATCGCCAGCAGGTGCTCAACCAGTTGCAGGTTTTGCACCAGCAAGGAATGTACCTCTTTTTTGACCTGCTGGATCAGCAGCTCTCTTGGGCAGTGGTGCAAAAACGCTGGCAGTTTGCTCAGTTTACTCGATCGGCTCAGTTGCCAGGACAAACGCCGCAACCCCGACAACCGCAGCTAGGGCAGGCGG
>JBBSFA010000577.1:0-3280 GCA_038239185.1 Elainellales cyanobacterium
CGGGGAAGCTTTCTGGATTTTTTAGACGATCCTTTTTATGTGTCTGTTCAAGAGAGCGTCCGCTATATTCCTGATGGATTACTGATTGTTAAAGATGGCGCGATCGCCGAACTGGGAGCTTATACAGACCTCTGCGAAAAGTATGCGGCAATTCCAGTTGTAGACTATTCCGGCAGGTTGATTATGCCAGGAATGATCGATACGCACATTCACTATTCCCAGTTTGAAATGATTGCCGCTCATGGAGAACAGCTTTTAGAATGGTTGAATAAATATACATTCCCTACGGAAAGCAAGTTCAAAGATAAAGACTATGCACAAAAAATGGCATCGTTGTTTCTGGATGAGCTGCTGAGAAATGGAACAACCACTGCTCTGGTTTTTACCACCGTTTACCCTCAATCAGTGGATGCCTTTTTTGAGGAAGCGAGTCGTCGCAATCTACGGATGATTGCTGGAAAAGTGCTGATGGATCGCCACAGCCCAAGCTTTTTAAGCGACACTCCTGAAAGCGCTTATGAAGAGAGTAAGCAACTCATTCAAAAATGGCATCACAACGGGCGTTTACTCTATGCAATCACGCCCCGATTTGCCATTACTTCTACTCGCGAACAGTTGCACCTAGCTGGAAAACTGCTGCAAGAATTCCCGGATGTCTACCTGCATACCCATCTGTCAGAAAATGTTCAAGAGGTAGAGTGGGTATCGGAGTTGTTTCCAGAAAGTCAGGGTTATCTTGATGTTTACGATCGAGCGGGTTTAGTAGGTGAGAAATCTGTTTTCGCGCATGGCGTGCAGTTGACTGATGCGGAGTTCGATCGCCTCTCGGAAGCGAAAGCCGCCATTGCGTTTTGCCCGACTTCAAACTTATTTTTGGGCAGCGGGCTATTCAAACTGAGCCAAGCCAAATCGATCGATCGCCCCGTTAAAGTTGGGTTGGGCACTGATGTTGGTGCAGGCACCAGCTTTTCCCTGCTGCACACTGCGAGTGAAGCATATAAGGTAATGCAGCTTCAAAAGCACTCGCTGTCTGCCTTCCAAGCCTTGTTTTTAGCAACACTGGGCGGAGCAAGAGCGCTGTCTTTAGAAGATAAACTCGGTAACTTTGAAGTGGGCAAGGAAGCAGATTTCATTGTTCTGAACCCTCAGGCAACTCCAGTCATGGCAGTTCGCAACCAGAATTTTCCTGCATCATCAGTGGCAGAACTGGCAGACATTGTCTTCGGCATGATGATTTTGGGTGACGATCGCACCGTTCAAGCGACCTACATTGCCGGAGAACTAGCGCACTGTTTGACATCATCAGGAGTCCCAACACATGGTTAATACAACTGAAAAAGTCCAATCCACAACCTATCCCAGAGGCTGCACTTTCACACCCTCCGACTGGGATGCACTTGCGCCGTTTTGGTATCCGATCGCTTTTAGTCGCGATGTCATAGATCAGCCAGTTTCAGCCACGCTGCTCGATCAGCGGCTTGTGATCTGGCGCACCTCGCAGGGGGTGTCCGTGGCGAATGATATTTGCCTGCATCGTGGCATTCCGCTCAGCATGGGGCATGTCAAGGACGACCAACTGATCTGCAAATATCACGGCTTCCATTATTCGACGGAGGGTCGCTGTGTCCTGATTCCAGCCGATCCCACTGCCAGCATTCCCGGAAAGTTGTGCCTCAAAACCTATCCGGTGCAAGAAGCCTATGGATTAATCTGGACTTCGCTTGCGGGCGGCAAAGATCAGCCCCTGCCCGACTTCCACGAGTGGGACAGCCCAGACTATCAGCAGATTCTTCCCGATGCCGTCAATCTGAGTGCGGCAGCAGGACGACAGATGGAAGGTTTCTTGGATGTTGCCCATTTCGCTTGGGTGCATACCAACACATTTGGCGATCGCAACAACCCGATCGTTCCTCGTTATGAGGTCAGCAAAACCCCTCGCGGCATTCGCGCCGAATATCTCAGCACGGTCAGCAATCTGCCAAAAGGCTTGCAAGATCGCGCTCCTGCCAATTTTCAGTGGCTGCGAATTTTTGAGGTGTTTTTTCCCTTCACGGCTCGCCTAACCGTCAAATTTCCCAATGACGGACAGCTCTGTATTCTCAATGCTGCCTCGCCTGTATCTGCGCGTAAAACTCGCGTATTCTGTCCTATTTGCCGCAACTTCGACAAAGATCAGGATTTAGAACCCGTATATGAATTTAACTATCAGGTCTTTGCTGAAGATAAAGAAGTAGTAGAAGCGCAATATCCTGAAGACTTGCCGCTTGAACTCCGGGCAGAGTCCCACATCCGTGCCGATCAGACTTCGATCGCCTACCGCAAAGGGCTGGCGGCGATCGGGCTAGGTGCAAGCTACACTGCTTAATCCCTACTCATTGCCGACTCGTCGCGTCAACCAATTGGCAAATAGAATTGGGATAAACGTCGGGGCAATTACAAATACGGCGGCTACATTTGTCACGGGACGCTGGCGAGGGCGAGTCAACTGATTCAGAATCCAGATTGGCAAAGTCTCCTGTTGTCCGGCGGTAAAAACCGTCACAATCACTTCATCAAAAGACAGGGCAAACGCAAGCATTCCCCCTGCCAACAGAGCGGTTCCCAAGGTCGGTAACGTAATGTGTCGAAAGGTCTGAAATGCATCAGCGCCTAAGTCCATCGAAGCTTCCGTTAGAGAACGTGAAGTTCGCTGTAACCGCGCCAAAACGTTGTTGTAAATGAGGACAATGCAGAAGGTCGCATGACCTACTATGATTGTCCAAATACTAAAGGGGATGCCCATCAGATCGATCGCCGATCGCAGCGCAATCCCCGTCACAATTCCCGGTAAGGCGATCGGCAGCAGCAGCAGAAATGAAATAGAGTCTCTGCCAAAAAAACGACTGCGGGAGACTGCGATCGCGGCGAGCGTACCAAAAATTAGCGCGATCGCCGTGGCACAGGTCGCCACCTGCAAGGAAAGCCAGAGCGCCTGCCACAGATCGGTGCGCTGCCAAGCCACTTGAAACCAGCTCAGCGTTAGTCCTGGAGGCGGAAAAGTATAAGCCGAGTCTTCGGTTGTGAACGCATAGAGCAGAATAATCGCAAAGGGAAAATACAAGAACAGCAACACCCCGATCGCTGCCAGCTTTAACCCGATTGGAGCCTGACCTGAACCTGAATTAGAGCGCATCGAACGCCCCCAATCGTTTTGCCGCAATGAGATACACCAGCATAATGGCGATCGGCACGACCGTAAATGCCGCTGCCAAAGGCACATTGCCTGCCGTTCCCTGCTGAA
>JBBSFA010000578.1:0-3278 GCA_038239185.1 Elainellales cyanobacterium
CTGACTCCGGCGCGTCGGGGCAGATCGGTGGGTTGCCAATCGGTTAGTTGGGTATTGACGAAGAAAGGACTTTGGGCAAAGTTGATCGTCGGATTCGGGGCTGTAAAGTTAATGCTGGGCGGCAGGGTTTTATGTTTGAGCGCCAGCGCGACTTTGATTAAGCTGGTTACTCCAGCGGCAGTATCCCAGTGCCCCACGTTGGTTTTGACTGAGCCGATCGCGCAATATTGGGTATTGGTGGTCGTATGCCGGAAGGCTTGGGTGAGCGCTGTAATTTCGATCGGATCGCCCAGGGTCGTGCCAGTGCCGTGAGCTTCCACATAAGTAATCGTATCGGCAGGTGTCCCCGTGATCGCTTGGGCTTCTGCGATCACTGCCGCTTGACCCTCGACGCTGGGCGCTGTGTAGCCGACTTTTGCTGTGCCGTCGTTGTTGACAGCGGAGCCTTTGATGACGGCGTGAATGGTGTCGCGATCGGCGATCGCATCAGTCAGGCGTTTCAGCACGACTACCCCGACCCCGTTGCCGACTACGGTTCCCTGCGCTTGGGCATCGAAGGCGCGGCAATGTCCGTCGGGTGACAGAATCATGCCTTCGGTGTAGAGATAGCCTGTCGGGTTGGCAAACACGGTCACGCCGCCTGCTAATGCCATATCGCACTCGCCGTTCAGCAAGCTCTGACAGGCTAAGTGGGTTGCCACAAGCGAGGTGGAGCAGGCGGTTTGGACTGAGAGACTGGGTCCGCGCAGGTTGAGCTTGTAGGATACCAGCGTGGGCAGAAAGTCCTTATCGTTGCGGATTTGGACTTGATAGCTATCTAGCTCGGTGGAAGAGAGCAGAGTCGGATAAAGCGATTGCAGCAGATAGGTATTCATCCCTACCCCGGCATAGACGGCGATCGCGCCTCGATAGGTATGGGGGTTGTAGCCTGCATGTTCTAGCGCGGTGGAAGACTGCTCCAAAAACAGCCGATGCTGTGGATCAATAATTTGGGCTTCTTTGGGGCTGAAGCCAAAAAAGGCAGCATCGAACAGGTCTGCATCGGCAAGTACGCCTGCGGCTTTGACGTAGTTGGGCTGCTTCAGCAGGTAGGAGGGGACTCCGGCAGTTTGTAACTCTTCATCGGAAAAGAACTTGATCGATTCGCGTCCTGCCTTCAGGTTTTCCCAGTATTCCTCAATGTTCTTTGCGCCCGGAAACTGTCCCGCCATGCCGATAATGGCGATATCGGTTTCAGCGATTTCTAGATCTGCGTTCTCGTTAAAATTCATGCCGTCCATTTCTCTGCTCCTCATTACCTTCTGAAGTCTTGAACTTAAGCCTTGAAACAGCAGAATTTAGTCATCTTCTGGCAACGTCCGAAACTGTTGCCTTAAGGATCTACGTTGCTGTGCGGTAGCCTGTTGCAAGGTTTGGAATTGTGCAGTTCTGACTTGAGTCCGCTGCTGTGCTTGCTCTGTTGCCGAAACCTTCGTTTGCTGATGCTGTAGATGACTGACCAGCGTGGCAATGGTGGGAAACTGGAAGAGATCCACGATGTTCAGTTCGGTCTTCAATTCAGAGCCTACTAAGGCTTGCAGCTCGCTATGAATTTTGACCATCAGCAGGGAATGCCCACCCAAGTCAAAAAAGTTGTCATTCAGCCCGATCGCCTCTATCTGCAAATGCTGCGCCCAGATCTGAGCAATTTGCCGTTCTAACTGGGTTTGGGGCAGTGCGATCGCCGTGCGATCGGCGGTTACAGCTTCGGGTTTCGGTAACGCCTTGCGATCGACCTTGCCATTAGCGGTCAAGGGCAGCATATCCAGCAGCAAAATAAACGAAGGAACCATGTAGTCCGGCAACTTCTGCCGCAAAGCCTGCCGCAGCCCTGCGACCTCGATCGCCTCCCCTGGTTGCGCCACGACATACGCACACAACAGCTTACTACCTGGAACATCCTCGCGCACCAGAATCGCCGCCTCGCGCACCCCCGCATACTGCGTTACCGCCGCTTCAATCTCGCCTAGCTCAACCCGGAAGCCGCGAATCTTCACCTGATAGTCCATCCGTCCGAGGAACTGAATCGTCCCATCCGGCATGTAGCGACCGCGATCGCCTGTTTTGTACAGCCGCGCATTCGGCTCGTTGAAGAATGGGTCAGCAATAAACCGCTGGGCAGTGAGTTCCGGTCGCCTGAAGTAGCCCAACGCCACCCCCACACCACCAATATGCAACTCACCCGCCACGCCGACCGGCACCGGATTGAGTTGGGCATCCAGAATGTGGAAGCGCTGGTTGGCGATCGGTTTGCCATAGGGAATGCTCGGCCACTCCGGCTCGACGCGATCGATCGGATAGCAGATTGACCAAATCGATCCTTCGGTCGCACCCCCAAAGCTGTAGACCTGAATTGAAGGGTTGGCAAGACTACGAATCTGATCGGGCAGCGTGACGGAAATGGCATCGCCGCTCATCATCACCACCCGCAGCGAATCGGGCAAGCGCTGAGCTTGGCGCATGACCGAAGCCATCAGCATTTCCATCACTGCCGGAGCCGTGTTCCAGAAGGTGACCTGATGCTGGTGCATCAATTGCAGCCAGCGGGTGGGATTCAGCGCATCTTGGGCGTGAGGCAAGACGATCGCCGCCCCTGAGGTCAAGAAGCCGAAGAGGTCGTACACCGAGAGGTCAAAGCTGACCGAAGCGAGGGCAATGACGCGATCGGCTGGTCGAATCGCAAAACGCTGATTGATGTCGAGGTTGGTGTTGACTGCGCCGCGATGGGAGATCATCACGCCCTTGGGTTTGCCTGTGGAGCCGGAAGTGTAGATCACATAGGCAAGCTGATCGGGAGAGAGCGATCGATCGAGGTTAGTCGTGGGATAAGTCTCCGCGATCGGCTGATCTAAACAGATCACCTGAGCGGGGTGAGGCGGCAGCTTCTCTAGCAGGTGACTGAGAGAGACAATAAGCGGCATCTGGGCATCGGCGATCGTGTCAGCGATGCGGTCTGCGGGATAGGTGGGGTCGAGGGGGACGTAAGCGCCGCCTGCTTTGAGGATGGCGAGCACTGCGATGACCATTTCTGGCGATCGCTCCAGGTAGACCCCGACGAGGACATCTGTAGTGATGCCCTGTTGATGCAGGAGATGGGCGCAGATAGTTCAGAATTTGGTGCTTGTTGCCTGATAAGGGTTTGAGGGTCATTATCCACATTAGAGACTTGGTTGAAACGCACACAATTTTGTGATTGTGGAAAAAACCAAGAAAATCATGGTCTTTTTTGCCCTTGGATA
>JBBSFA010000579.1:0-3275 GCA_038239185.1 Elainellales cyanobacterium
AGAAGCCATCACAATTTCATCCGGCGACAGCAATTCTTTAACGCGCTCGTCGCGAATCTTTTCGTAGATGGCTTGGCGATCGGCGGCAGGATATTGATCGACTTTGTTGAGCACTAGCAACATCGGTTTACTAGCTTGCCGCAATTCCGAAAGCGCCTCAAACTCAACGCGAGTAATATCACCCGCCACTACAAATAAAATCAAATCGGCTTGCTTCGCGAGCTGTCGCGCCATGGCTTCGCGCATTTCGCCATTCACTTCATCAATTCCGGGCGTATCGATTAGCTCCACCTGCGAGTTGCCCAAGCCGAACAGCGACACCCGCCATAGATCGCCCCCGCCTAACGTTTCTTGCTTGGCGCTCCACTGCGCCGTCTGGATCGATTGCGTCACGCCATGCACCGCGCCCGTTTCAAACACTTCTTGCCCGAGCAAAGCATTCAGCAGCGAAGATTTACCGCGCCCCACCATGCCAAACACCGCGATCTGCACTACTTGGCGATCGAGCTTATCGAGTAGTGTTTGCAGACTGGTCAACTCGGTTTCCAACCCCGATCGCTCTCTGGGCGACAGGTCAAGCTTGCTGACTAACTCGCGCAGCACCGTTTGCGCCTGCTGATAGTTGAGATCGGCTTGCAGGTTGCTGAAATCAGCGACGGTATTTTCTAACTGGGAATCCAGATCGGCATCGGGCGGCAAGTCAGGCATCAAGTCAGGCATGATTGCGATCGGTAGGGTATTTAGCTCTGATCATTGCTCATCCTGACGGGAACTGGCTAGGGCGAGTTGCCGATCCTCTAGGCTTTAGCGATCGCTCCCTTGCAGATACAAGAAGGCTCCCACTTCTGCTGGGCTGGGCTGGGCATCAATGGCTCCGGCTCGCGTCGTCGTTAACGCCCCGACTGCGCTGGCATACTGCACCATCTGGCGGATGGCTTCCGGATCAGCTAGGGCAGCCGTGCCCATCTGGCAAAGCTGATGCAGGAACCCCGCGACAAAGCTATCGCCTGCTCCAGTCGTGTCTTCCACTTCCACCTCAAAAGCAGCGACTTTCCCCTGATGTGTGCCGAAGCAGTAAGTACAGCCCTGTTCGCCTGCTGTAATCAGCACACCGCTCAGATGGTCATATTTCTGGGCGATCGCGCCTGCATCTGCGGAATCAAATAGCCATTCTGCTTCTTCATCCGATAATTTCAGCAAGTTAATTCGCTGAATCAGGTTCAAAATAATCGGCTTCGCGGTATCTGGCTCTTTCCAAAACATCGGTCGCCAGTTTACATCAAGCACGACGAACATCGATCGCTGATGTGCCAAAGTCAAAGCCTGCTCGATCGCCTGTGCAGTTTCTTCATAAGCCAGCTCCAGCGTTCCCAAAACCAGGAACTCAGCGCTTTCAAACAGGCTCTCTGGAATTAGACTGGCTTGCAGATAAGCATCTGCGAACTGCGTCGTGTCGCCTCCGGCAAATCCAGCAAACTGGCGATCGCCTGCCTCATTTCGCAGCACTTCCACCAGCCGAGTCGGATGAGAAGCGTGTCGCTGCACTCCTTGCGTGTTGACCCCGATCGCTTGCAGCAGATCGACCAACGTTTGCCCTGCGGCATCTTCGCCAATGCAGCCAATAAATCCAGCGGCAGTGCCTAGCTTGGTCAAGGCACAAGCGACGTTAGCGGGTGCGCCACCGGGATAGCGTGTCCAGGAGGTGACTTGGCTGACTGAACTGGCAGGCTGATCGGCTAGATAATCCCAGAGGATTTCGCCTAGGCAAAGGACGCGCGGCTGTGACATGTCTTCGTTCACGGGTGGGTGTTACAAAATGCTGGATCGGGTTGGCGGCTAATCGATCGCTTCTTGCAACTGTAAAGCAATGCGATCGCTAAATTCTGGATCGAGATTGGCTAATCCCAAAAGCTGGAGATATTCTTGCAGCGTCAGGCTTTCCGCTTCAATTAAGCCGATCGCCTCGGCTTCAATATCTTGCTGAATCCGCTGGGATTCAGAATCAGTTTCAGCGGCTTGAACTTCCCCTTCGCGCTGTTCGATCAGATTAGTCACTTGCAGATAGGCATGAATAAACTGATTGATCTTTTCAGGCGCGATCGCGTCAGTGTTGAGTCCGGCAGGTGCAATCGACTCCGCTTCTGGAGGAGTGACGGCATCTGCCCAACTCGGAGCAGCATAGCCGCACAGCAGTACCAGCAGCAGGATCGCGGCGACTTGCCTGAAAAAAGCTTGAGCGAAAAGCACCATGAGCCGAGCCAAGAAAGAGAGTAAATTTAGTCACAAGTGTACTGCGTTTTACAAAGACTGAACGCCCGCAATCAATCCCTGGCAAACCGCCGTCAAAAAATCGAGATCCAGCGTTTCCAGGCGATCGCCCGCAGTATGATAATGCGGATTTCGCAGATTGGCTGTATCGGTAACCAAAATTGCCCGATACCCAGCATCCCAGAACGGCACATGATCGCTGCGGCGCGTATCGGGGACAATCATGCCGCGCTTGCCCGCAGGCAACCATTCACAGGGTTGACCCGCTTTGCGAACGGTGCGACTGAGGCGAATTAAATCCGGGACGGTTTTGAATGTCCCCACCAGCGCAATAAAATCGCCGCGATCGGGATAAAACCGCTGCAATCCTGCCGGATAGGTTTGGGAATGGGCAGCCCGATCGCAATATCCCAGCATCTCCAGCGACAGCATCAGCCGCAACGGTTGATTTTGCAGCGCTGCCACATAGTGCTGACTGCCCAGATAGCCGAGTTCCTCCAGATCAAACGCGACAAACCGCACTGGATGGCGAGCCGGATGCAGCGCGATCGATCGGGCAATCTCTAGCAGCACCGCCACCCCGGTGGCATTATCATCGGCTCCGGGCGAACCCAGCACAGCATCGTAATGTGCGCCAATCAAAATCGGCGGACGGGTAGTGGGCGATCGAGCCGGTAACTCCAGAATCCAGTTGCGGTAAGTCTTGCGCTGAAACTCAAACTCCTGCGCGACAACCTGTCCCCATTGCCCCAACTCCTGCCGGATATACTGCTGCACGTAAAAGTGTCCTTCTGTCGCCAAGAAGGGATCGCGATCGCGACTGATCTGCTGAAGGTGCGTCAGGAGCGCTTCGTGGAGTTGATCAACCATTTTGCAGACCGTAGTTAGGCGATCGCAGGGCGATCGTGTAACGCTGTATCAAAAACCACTTGCGAAAAACCCCATTCTTCAGTAAGTAGTTTCTCAGTACGAAAAAATTTCAACAATCAAAGCGTCACCTGGAAGCT
>JBBSFA010000580.1:0-3273 GCA_038239185.1 Elainellales cyanobacterium
AGAGGGACCTGAAATCAAACGGGCGGCAGATCGGATTGCCAAGGCGATCGTGCATCAGCCGATTACGAGCCTGTTTTTTGCGTTTGAACATCTCAAGTCTTACGAGCATCTGTTGCAGCCGCACGAAATCCTTGCAGTGCAGCCCAGAGGCAAAGCGATGCTGATCCAGTTTGATAACCAGCTCAGCATCTACAGTCACAATCAGCTTTACGGCGTTTGGATGATTCGCAAGGCTCACGACTACCCGCAGACGAAGCGGCAGTTGCGGCTGGCAATCCACACGCCCAAGAAATCGGCTTTGCTCTACAGCGCTTCGGATATTGCCGTGCTGGATCAGGTCGCCGTTGCGCTGCACCCGTTTCTCAGCAAGCTGGGCTTAGATGTGCTAGATGCCTCAACCACTGTCGAACAGGTGGTTCAGCGCTTCCAAGCCAAGCCATTTGCGCGACGGGGGCTGACGGGATTACTGCTGGATCAGCATTTCCTCTGTGGGTTAGGCAACTATCTCCGCAGCGAGGTGCTGTTTGTGGCTAGAGTGCATCCCACCTTGCGTCCGATCGACTGTTCCGATCGGCAGATCGAAGCTTTGTCAGAAGCGGCGATCGCCGTGACGCAGCAGTCCTACCATTCGGGCGGCATTACTAACGATTTGCAGCTTGCCGAGCAGCTTAAGGCACAGGGCAAACCGCGTCGAGAGTATCGGCATTATGTGTTTGGGCGAAACGATCGACCTTGCTATATTTGCGGCACGTCGATCGTTCGAGAAATGCTAGGCGGCAGACGGTGCTATTATTGCCCAACCTGCCAGAAGGCGAACCGTTAAGATCTGGTTTTTCGATAAGTCATTTTCCAAATCCTTTCTAAACTTTCGATTTGTTGGCGAAGCTTGACTAACCGATAGCGCCGATATCCTAAAACGGTAGCCACCACAATCAGCGGCAGGACGATCGCCAAAGCGACCATACTGGACTCAAGGTCAGCGGATTGAGTGGAAACGGGAGTGGGGGCGGCTTGGGTTTGAACATCGGTTCGCATAGATTCTCCTGGAGTCACTGAAACGTGGGGGATCATAGTTGGGGGTGGTGGGAACTTCACTGCCAAATCCCAGACTTGCTGGTGCAATTGGGTGATTCTCATCTTGTAAACCCGGTGAATTCGATCGAATCCGGAGGCGATAAGCATCACGCCAGAGATCTTCATGATTTGCAACCACGATTTACAAAACTCAGACCTGCAAGATTTCAACCTGCAAGCCCCAGAATTGAGCTAGGCAAAAAAGCGCAATTCTGTAGGATAGAGACAGTTGCAATTCCCATTGCTTATGCAGACATCGATCGACACCCCATTGGTTCCGTCCCTTCCAACCCTGGCTGACACTTTACGGCAGCGACACAAAAGGCTGGCTGAGCAGATTGATTTTCCTGTCGTCCTCTGGTCAGGACGCAGCAGCGCTCGCAACTTTCCTGCCAATGTCTATCCCTTTCGCGCCAGCAGCCATTTTCTTTACTTCGCCGGGCTGCCGTTGCCCCAAGCCGCGATTCGCCTAGAAGGCGGGCGGTTAGAGCTGTTCATGGATGACCCGACCCCAGCCGATATCCTATGGCACGGCAATTCGCCGCGTCGGAGCGAAATCGCCGCGCAGATTGGGGCAGATGCGGCTTACCCGATTGCCGATCTCAAATCCAAGACTGAAGCCGCCGCCACCATTCCCGTGCAGGATGCCGCCACCCGACTGCGGCAGTCGCAGTTGTGCGATCGGATGATTGCGCCCGCCAACGCGCTGCAAGGCATTGATCACGAGTTAGCCAAGGCGATCGTCGAGGTGCGGTTGATTCACGATGAGGCGGCGATCGCGGAAATGCGGAAAGCTGCCGCTGCCACCGTAGCCGCGCATCAAGCTGGCATGGCTGCCACGCCCCAAGCCGCCACCGAAGCCGAAGTTCGAGCAGCGATGGAAAGCGTTTTTCTGTCGCAGAATATGACCTGCGCATATAGCAGCATTGTCACCGTCCAAGGAGAAGTGCTGCACAGCGATCGCTACCACAACCCGATCCAACCTGGCGATCTGCTGCTGGCAGATGTGGGAGCCGAAACAGAGTCGGGCTGGGCTGCGGATGTGACCCGCACTTGGGCAACCTCCGGCAAGTTTTCACCCACGCAGCGAGACGTTTATCAGCTCGTGTTGACGGCGCATGACTTGTGCATCGCCAAAGCGCGTCCCGGTGTAGAGTACCGCGATTTGCATCTGATAGCGGCGACCGTAATTGCAGCGGGTTTGGTTGATCTCGGCATTCTCAAAGGTCGGGCTGAAGATCTAGTCGCGCAGGATGCTCATGCGCTGTTTTTCCCGCATGGGATCGGGCATTTGCTGGGTCTGGATGTGCATGATATGGAAGATTTGGGCGACCTAGCGGGCTATGCGGCTGGGCGAACCCGGAGCGATCGCTTTGGGCTAGGCTATCTGCGGCTCGATCGCCCCCTGCGATCGGGGATGGCAGTGACGATCGAACCAGGGTTTTATCAGGTTCCGGCGATTCTCAACGATCCAGAGCGGCGGGAGAAGTATCGGGATCTAGTGAATTGGGAACGGTTGGCTCAATTTGCTGATGTACGTGGGATTCGGATTGAAGATGATATTTTGATTACCGAGAGTGGAAATGAGGTGCTGACAGCGGCATTACCGACTCAGATCGATGCGATCGAATCGTTGGTTTAAGCAGTCACGCAAGACTGGGGACAGGCAACTGCTGCATGTTTTGACCCAGCGGCAGCGACAGCAGTTGACAGATCAGGGGCGCGATCGCCAACTGCGAAATTTCCTTCAGGTCGCCCAGCGAATGATCTGAATCTGCCCCTATCCAAAACAAGGGAACTTCGCGCACATCGGGCAAAATCCCGCCGTGTTGCCCATCCGCATTCATGCCGTGGTCGGCGGTGATCAGCAGCGTATAGCCTGCGCCGATCCAACGGGGTAAGTATTGAGCCAAGAGACTGTCAGTCGCAAGCACTCGCCCGCGATAGTCTTTGGAGTCTGCCCCGAAGCGATGCCCAGCATAGTCGATGCCCATGGGATGCACCAGCATAAAATCGGGGTTCCAGTCTTGGCGCAAGACTTCGGCATCGGCAAACAGATGAGAGTCAGGATAGGTATCATCGAAATAAAATTTGCCGTGCTGGATCGGAAAATGCAGGTCGTGCTGTTCGCGATCGCCAAAAGGACTGAAGGGCGATCGATTGTAGAGTTCGCTAAACCAATAATAGGCGGCAGCGGCA
>JBBSFA010000581.1:0-3273 GCA_038239185.1 Elainellales cyanobacterium
AAAGATTGTTGAATGATGGAGAACTCACTATCAAGTGGGGACGGAAAATTAAGAACAAGGGAAATTCTGTTAATGCAAATTAAATGCGCGACAGCTTACAATGCTACCCTCGGCGAGATTGAGGCTGCTTTAGCCCACGGAGATAAACCGATCGTGGCACTCAATGCAAATGAGATCTGGAATCCGAAGCGAAATCAGTATGGTCAGCCTGTGGAACAAGTTAATGCGGGTCACGCTGTCTGGGTGACTGGCGTTGACCAGAAAGCGAATGGTTCATTCAACGTGATTCTCAACGATAGTGGGACTTCATATGGTCGATCAGAAGTGGTGAGTTATGCCGATTTCAACAACGCTTGGGCAGACTATAGCCACTTCTTGACCATAGCTGACAATCCTTTTACTTAGACCTCGCCCGATCGCCAACCTACCGCTACTCTCTCTAAAAAATAGTTTTCAAAGGCACAAATATCCTTTGAAAACTATTTTTTGGGACGATCGCATCCCAAGCAAAAGAATTGCTGCGATCGCTTGTGCTGTACCCAAATTTCCTTACATGAGCTGCAAGACATCTTCAGAAGCTCTCGGCTAAACCTGCTCCTCCACACGCCGGAGCGCAATTACCAAACCCCGCTTCTCCTGATCCAGCACCGCAATTTCTGACAGATGTCCTGCGGGCTGAAAGCCCAAACTGTCGAATAATCTGCGGCTCCCTTGGTTGTGATCAAAATACATCGCCAGCAGCGTTGTGACCTTCAGCTTTGGACAGGTGTCAATCATCCGCTGCACCAGCAGCTTGCCATATCCTTTGCGCTGATGCTCAGGCGCAATGTAGATGCTGATCTCGGCGGTCGCGGCATAGGCAGGACGACCGCTATAGAACGAGGTGAGGCTAATCCAAGCGGCGATCGCCCCATCTGCCTCTAACACCCAAATCGGGCGCTGATCCGGGCTGTATTGTTGAAACCATCGCTGCCGACTCTCAACCGTAATTGGCTCCAGATCTGCCGTAGACAGGCGCGAAGGAATCGCAGCGTTATAAATTTCGACGATCGCAGGCAAATCAGCAGCTTGAGCATCTCGGATATTCATGAGTAGGCTATAAGGAGAATAGGTCGGTATTAAGACACAGCACGAGCGTGAAAAAAGTAAGTTACAAACGACTCTGAGCACCCCAGATATAGTAGGGTGAAATATTTCGATCGCTGAGGAAATTATGGCAGACTTGCTGATTAAAGGTGGACGAATTGTCACTGCCGTGGATGATTACACCGCAGATATTCTGATCAAAGACGGACAGATTGAAGCGATCGCCCGCAACCTATCTACCGATTCGCTGGAAACGGGCGCGATCGTTCATGATGCCACCAACCTGCTCATATTTCCCGGCGGCGTAGATGTCCACACCCACATGGAATTTCCGCTGGGCGATGCTGAAACCTGCGACACATTTGAATCCGGCACCCGCTCAGCAGCCTTTGGCGGCACTACCACGATCGTCGATTTTGCCCTCCAGCAGCAGGGTGAAACGCCTAAAAAAGCCCTCGATCGCCGCCTCTCTGTTGCCGAACCGAAAGCCTGCGTGGACTACAGCTTTCACATCATCCTCACCGATGTCACACCAGATACGCTAGCAGAACTCCCCGATTTGATCGATCGCGATGGGATCTCTAGCTTCAAGATGTTCATGGCATATCCGGGTGTGCTGATGGTGGATGATGGCGGTATCTTTAGAGCGATGCGAAAAGCAGGAGCGCATGGGGGAATGATTAACGTCCATGCTGAGAACGGCAGTGTGATTCAAGTCTTAATCGAAGAAGCACTGGCACAGGGAAATACCTCACCCAAAGCTCATGCCTTAACGCGCCCTCGAATTATGGAGGCAGAAGCAACGCATCGCGCTATCCGATTGGCAGAGCTAGCAGAAGTCCCTGTATATCTCGTTCATCTCTCTGCCAAAGAAGCTCTGGATACAGTCGTAGAAGCTCGCGATCGCGGCATTCCAGCATTTGCCGAAACCTGTCCCCACTATTTGTTTCTCACCGTTGAAGAATACGATCGCCCCGATTTTGAACCCGCCAAATTTGTCATGACTCCGCCGCTACGAGAGCAAGACTGCCAGGATGCTCTGTGGCGCGGACTGAAGTTCGACGATCTGCAAATCGTCTCAACTGATCACTGTCCGTTTTGCTTCAACGAAAACCCTTACGGCATTCATCGCTCTAAGCAACTCGGACGCGACAATTTTGAGAAAATACCTAACGGCGCACCCGGAGTCGAATTTCGTCTGCCGCTGCTGTTCGATGGCGGCGTGGGCACAGGCAGACTGTCAATCAATCGCTTCGTGCAGCTCACCTCCACCGCACCCGCTAAAATGTTCGGACTGTTTCCACGCAAAGGGGCGATCGCCGTCGGTAGCGATGCCGATCTCGTCTTATTCGATCCGCAGAAAACCCACAGGCTCAGCGCCAGCACACACCATTCCAACGTCGATTATTCACTTTACGAAGGGCGACAGGTGACGGGCAAGGTCGAAAAAGTTTTTCTGCGCGGCGAACTGGTGGTGGATGGCGATCGCTGGCTGGGTCGGGCAGGTTTGGGGCAGTTTCAGCGGCGATCGGCATCGGGAAGAGTTTAGCAAGAAATTCTGCTGCGGCACATCAACAAAGTGATTGTTGCAAAACACCAAAGGCTGCTATAATAGGTAGCTGGTTGCGCTTTGAGCGCTTCTTGCCGATGTGGCTCAGTGGTAGAGCACTCGATTCGTAATCGAGCGGTCGTGAGTTCAAATCTCACCATCGGCTTTTAGGAAAAAGTCAATTAGAGCAGCGATTTCAAGCCTCTTGAGTCCTGCGAGATGGCTAAATTTTCATTCTCGATCGCTTGTGACACTTAAGACGTTGGGTTATTTTTAGCAATTTTGGGTGTAGACAGGGTGTAAATCAGGTGTAAAATACATTCATACTATGAGAGGTATGCCATGTACTCTAAAACTCTCACAGGCAAAGCTTCCAAAGGAACTGTCCAAGTTATCGTTTCTAATGGACGCCTTCAGCTAAGGTTTCGCTGGTAGTGTTCTAGACCTGTTGTTGGTTTCCATGAAGAGCCTTCCTGCTCGACCATCTAGTTCATCTAGCAACATTTTTGAAACACTACCCAACCTCGAAAAAGCAAGGCGAAGACCCCGCCGAGAAGCAAAGATCCAGACCATCCCCATGTCTCAACCGCCAGACTTTTATCTGGCAGCTAAATAACACCTAGACAGGCATCGGTCTT
>JBBSFA010000582.1:0-3273 GCA_038239185.1 Elainellales cyanobacterium
CGCATTAAACGACTTGCGCGCAAAACGATTTGTTTTTCTAAGTCAATTCTCATGCATGATGTAGTTATCGGACTGTTCATTAATCGATTTGAATTTGGGTTAAATATTTAAAGAAAAACAACAAGTCTAGAACATTACCGGGCGGTGGACGGGTCGGTGTTAGAAGCCCTGTTTCGTAAACTAGATAGTCTACAAGAGCTTGCCCCTGGGGCATTGGCTGGTAAAAGCTGCACTGTGATTGAATTGAGCACGCGGTTGCCTGTCAAAATCTGGTTTACGGAAAATGCCAAAGCGCACGACTGTAGCTTTTTGGATGATTTACTGGCATTTGTCGGCTCTAAAACACTATTGGTCTTAGACCGAGGATTCTATGACTTTGACTGGTGGCAACAATTAGTCGAAAACCAGGTAGATTTTATCTGTGCAGGCAAATCCAATCTGGCTTATACCATTTTTTTGTGAAGCTGCACATAATTTAAGAGCTTAAAAAGCAGTTAAACTAAGGTTTTCAGCTTTCGAGATTGTATGCAGCTTCACAGTAAATTGGTATTACACCTCACTCAAAGTGTTCAGTTCGACCCGCCAATGCAAAGACCAGTTGATTGAACTGGGCAAAGAGAGCCAAAACACTCGCCGCCAAACCCTGCGCTTGATTGAGGTCGTTAACGGCAAAGGAAGCTATCGCTACCTCACTTCCGTGCTTGACCCGCAGGTGTTACCCCCCTATGGAGTCGTGGATTTGTATTGCCGTCGTTGGCGCATTGAAGAGGCTTTCTTAGTGGTCAAGCGGTTACTGGGTCTATCGTATCTGTGGACGGGTTCGATCAATGGCATCAAGTTACAAATCTGGGCAACTTGGTTAATGTATGCCGTCTTAGTGGATTTATCGGATGCCGTCGCGGATGCCCTCCAGTTACCGCTTGAACGCATCTCAATGGAAATGGTGTGGCGCGGGCTTTATCATTTCAACCAAGCGTACCAGTCTGGAAAAGCGACAGACCCGGTTGCTTATTTGGCTGCACCCGAAAATCGAGATCTAGGGGTAATCAAGGCGTTGCGAAAACCACCTAAAACCCCTGATATGAGAGCTTTTCTGAGTTCTTCTTGACAAATCCGCTTTTTCCTTAACCTGTCACGCATCCGCCTAGTGAACACAGTCGATAGGTAGC
Organism: Elainellales cyanobacterium; assembly: GCA_038239185.1. GTDB lineage: Bacteria > Cyanobacteriota > Cyanobacteriia > Elainellales > Elainellaceae > FACHB-886. Next base: position 1,170 of record JBBSFA010000582.1, read on the forward strand.
GCGACTCGAAAGCCGCGACTAGGTTGTCTGGGAGTTAAGCGCGTCTGGTATAAAAAAAGAGCGCTATAAGAAAATTAGAGTACGGTATTGCGATCGCTTCGTCAAGATCACATTGGGCGATCGATTTGATCGTTTTAGAGCGTGGAGGGCTGCTCTTGTTCGTCGTCAGGTTGAAAAATCTGCTCCACTGCTAGCTCCAGCCCTGCAAATTCAAAAGAGGCGATCGCTTCTGGTTCACCGAATATGCCAACTTCTCGGTAAGTTTCTCCTGCTAGCGATAGCACCGTTACCGTTTGAGTGACTGGATCAAGCAGCCAATATTCGGGAACGCCAATGGCGGCGTATTGCGATCGCTTGTGATGCTCTACAGCCGAAGGGAGTATCTTTTTGTCCTGTGGATAGATAAAAGCGTTTGGTTCTGATTTCTCCCGAGGACGTGGTGATCGGGTGGGAGAAGACTAACTGAAGCCAGCCATTCGAGACCTTGATACGAACACAACCTTTGCTCGACTTGAGTCTTGGGGTCTTGGAGTACATGTAGCAGACTCCTATAGCTAAGAACAATTGTTCTATAACTGTACCCCAATCATACCCCAATTTCTACCCCAAGTTGCCCCAAGTTACCCCAAAAATCAGAAGTGGGATGTGAGACTGCTCTCTACATCCCGCTTCTGAAAGGCACTTCAGCGCCCGAATCGATCGATTTTACTTGAAGGCGGCACCCAGATTCGAACTGGGGGATGGAGGTTTTGCAGACCTCTGCCTTACCACTTGGCTATGCCGCCAGATACGAGTTTCAACCGATTGGGTGGGGATTATTCCGGCGCAGCGGCTCACAAATTATCCAGTCCGATTCTATCACCCATTTGAGGGATATTAACATCACTCAATGCAAACCTGCCTACCCGATCGGAGCCGCGATCGCCTGCTCCAAAATTCGTTCAGTCATCACCAAATTGATACCGCCTTTAGGAGCCACTGTGACACCCCGCCGCACCGGTTTGATGGGACGATCGCTGGTCAATGCTAGATGGGCGTGTGTGAGGATATGGGCTAGCGCTAGTTTCATTTCAAACAGAGCAAACGCTGCCCCGATGCAGCGACGATTGCTGCCGCCGAAGGGGAGATACTCGTAAGGTGAATATTGTCGCTCTAGAAAGCGTTCTGGTTTAAATTGCCGAGGATTAGGATAAAGATCTTCGCGCTGGTGAATCAGGTAAATGCAGGGAACCAGCATCGCTTCAGTGTCAAAGCTGTGACCCATCACCTGGATTGGTGCTTTGGCGATTCGGGCTTCGGTAATGATGGCAACCGGATAGATTCGCAGGGTTTCGGAGCAGATGGCGCTGAGGTAAGGCGCACGAGCGATCGACATTGGGTCTGGGTCGCTGCCCAGGGCTTGCAGCTCTGCCATCACCGTTTCTCGGATGTGGGGCAGTTTGTGAATCCAGTAAAGTGCCCAGCTCAGCGCGGTTGCGGTCGTCTCATGACCTGCTAGCAGCAAAGTAATCAGCTCATCGCGCAGCTCTTCATCCGTCATCGACTGTCCGGCTTCGTCCCGTGCCGCCAGCAGCATACTCAAAATATCCGATCGCCCTGGATCAAAATTGGCGCGGCGTGCTCGAATTTCGGCATAGAGCATTTCATCGATTTCTTGCTTCATCCGGTTAAACCGACCGCCAGGACTCCAAGCGCCCAAGTCGGCTCGCATCCAGGGAAAGATGCCGATCGCAAAGCCCAGCCGAGAAGCGATCAGCTTCAGAAAATCATCTAGGGTTGCTTTCAGCCGCTCTGAGCGATCGAGTTGGGGGTTTTCCGCCTGATCAGTCTCTCCGCTTTCTGCCAAACCGAAAACCGCCTGCATGATCACCCGCAGCGAAATTTCCTGCATAAACGGGCGGACGCTAAACGGCTTGTTCACCTCCCACTGCTGCGTGACGCGATCGGTAATCTGGCGAATGATGCCGCCATAGGTTCGCATCCGCTCCCCGTGAAACGAGGGCATGATCAGCTGACGCTGACGCTGGTGCTGTTCGCCATCCAGCAGCAGCAAAGAGTTGTCGCCCAAGGTGGGACGCAAGAGCCAGTTGCCTCGCCCCGAATC
>JBBSFA010000583.1:0-3269 GCA_038239185.1 Elainellales cyanobacterium
AGCACCAGATCGCCGGGGCGAAGCATCGTTTGCAGCGAAGCTTCTACCGCCGCTAGAGTAGGCTGATAGGCAACCTGGGGATGATGCGTAGCGATCGCATCTGCTAGCTGTTCCCCGGTCACTTGCCCGGTGTTCGGCTCTCCTGCACTATAAATGTCGGTCGTGACAACGCAATCGGCATCTCCAAAGGACTCCGCAAACTCTTTGAGAAAGGTGAGGGTGCGGCTATAGCGATGGGGCTGAAAAACGGCAACAACGCGCTGCGAACCTGCCCGCAGTCGAGCCGCAGCTAAAGTCGCCTGAATCTCGCTGGGATGGTGAGCGTAGTCGTCAATAAAGGCGATTTGGTTATATTCGCCCCGCTGCTCGAAGCGCCGTTTAGCGCCTGCAAAGCCCGACAGAATTGCAGCAATTTGAGCGAACTCTAAGCCCAATAGCCGCCCTACGGCGATCGCGGCTAGAGCATTACTCAGGTTATGTTCACCCAGCAGCGGCAGATGCAACTGACCCATCAGCGTTCCTCGCTCATACACCTGAGCCAGCGTTCCGTTTGCCTGATACTCTACCTGTGCAACGGTGTAGTCAGCATCATCCGAAAGAGCGCTATAGCCGACTTTGGGCTGAATCACTTGTCGGACGATCGGGCTATCGACGCAACCAATCAGCGTTTGGCACTGACCCGCGAAGGTCTGGAAGGTGGCAATGACTTCATCCAGGGTGGCGTAGTGGTCTGGATGATCCAGTTCGATATTGGTGATGATGCCAATTTCTGCTGCCAGTTTGACTAGCGAACCGTCTGATTCATCAGCTTCTGCAACCAGATATTCACTTGCTCCAGCGCGAGCGTTGCCTTCCCAAGCGGTCACTTCACCGCCGACTACGATCGTCGGATCAAGCCCTGCTTGCAGCAACAAAAAGCCAATCATGCTGCTGGTCGTCGTCTTGCCGTGGGTTCCGGCAACCGCGATCCCGCGATACTCACCCATCAACGCTGCCAGCAGGTCAGACCGATGAAAAATCGGGCAGCCTAGTTCGATCGCTGCCCGATATTCTGCGTTTGCAGTGCCGATGGCGGTCGAGCAAACAACCTGAGGGAGGGCAGTCAAGCTTGAAAAGGGAACCCCCGATCGAAAGCCTTCTAAGTTCGCCGCGTCCTGACTCCAAAAGACATGAGCACCCTGCTCCTGTAGCCGCTTCGTAATATGGTTAAGACTCAAATCCGATCCTGAAACAGGCAATTTGCGCTGGGTCAGGACATAAGCGAGAGCCGACATCCCAATTCCACCGATCCCGATGAAATGAAAAGGTCTCCCGCCGAAATCAACAGAATTCAGCATCATAGCTCCTTACACACACCACACCAAATATCACGCGATATCATAGCAAGAATTGCTTTTTCTGCGATATGTCCTTTTCGCAGATTTTACTAATGAATGGTCTGAATTATCGCTCAACTCTTCAGATTTGACTTCATCAGTATCCCGGATTTAATTCAGATTGTTTAGCATCCCCCCTCACAAAAAATGACTTAAGCCAAAAATTATATCCATGCCAAAAATAAATCACGCCGAAAATTAATCTGAGTGATACCCAAACAGCTACATGGAAGCTCCAAAGGATTCCTGAAAGTGGCGAAATATTTTTGACGCGATTTTTTTATGCCCCACCCTACGCCCCAAAAAGTTGCAATCCTCGGCGGGACATTTAATCCTATCCACCTGGGGCATTTGATCCTGGCAGAGATCGCACTGGATCAATTTTGCCTCGATCGCATCCTTTGGGTTCCCACGGGTTGCCCTCTATATAAATCAACCACAGAGCTGGTCGATTTTACCCATCGGTTGAACATGGTGAAGCTGGCGATCGCCACTCAGCCCCGATTTGAGGTTTCGGCGGGTGAGCAACTCTATGCAGTGTCTTATGCGATCGAGACTTTCTCCAGGCTGCAAGCCTTGAATCCCGGAAACCAGTGGTTTTGGCTGATTGGACTCGATGCCATTCGATCGCTGCCCCAATGGCAGGGAAAACAGGAACTCGTGCCGCAATGCACCTGGCTGATTGCCCCGCGTGGAGATATGGCGAGCCAAGCCCAGGCAACCGTTTGCGAACAGGTGGCAACCCAGCTCTGGGCTGAAGGCATCAGATTGGAGTGGCGGCTGTTAGAAATGCCGTTGGTAGGCATTTCCTCTAAGCTGGTGCGGCAATTTTGTCGCGATCGGCGGTCTGTCCGCTACTGGGTTCCGGATGCCGTGAATGCTTATATTCAGGATCAAGGACTCTATCAGGTTGCGAGCTAACTTGGCTGCAAACAAATATCGATAAGCAGAAATACTCATCAACCGTATTCCGCTTCTGGCAAGCATTTCAGGTCGATCGCCTTCTAAAAATCGCCCGAAAATGCGATCCCAGGGCTTGAGCAGCGCACTCATAAACATGTATGATTTGAGGCATTACTTAATGATCTTTTTAATTTCTAGTGAGGGCAAGACGCAGTGGTTAGAGTAGCGATCAACGGTTTTGGGCGCATCGGGCGCAACTTTTTACGATGCTGGTTAGGGCGGCAGAACAGCCAGCTTGAAGTCGTCGCCATCAATGACACCTCTGATCCTAGAACCAACGCTCACCTATTGAGATACGATTCCATGCTGGGCAAGCTGAATGCCGACATCAGCGCCGACGAAAGTAGCATCACCGCCAATGGTCATGTGATCAAATGTACGTCCGATCGCAACCCCCTAAACCTGCCCTGGAAAGCCTGGGACATTGATTTGATTATCGAATCCACCGGGGTGTTTATTTCCAAAGAAGGCGCTTCTAAGCATCTGGAAGCGGGCGCTAAAAAAGTGCTGATTACCGCTCCGGGCAAAGGCGAAGATGGCACGTTTGTCGTGGGGGTCAACCATCACGACTATGATCACAGCAAGCACAACATTATCAGCAACGCGAGCTGTACCACCAACTGCCTTGCGCCGATCGCCAAAGTGCTAGACGAAACCTTCGGCATTATCAAAGGCACGATGACCACCACCCACAGCTATACGGGCGACCAACGCCTGTTGGATGCTAGCCACCGCGATCTGCGTCGCGCTCGTGCAGCCGCACTCAACATCGTTCCGACTACCACGGGAGCCGCTAAAGCCGTCGCGCTCGTATTGCCCAACCTGAAAGGCAAACTCAACGGGATTGCGCTGCGCGTGCCTACCCCCAACGTCTCGGTAGTGGATTTGGTCGTGCAAGTGGAAAGACCGACGATCGTCGAGCAGGTCAAC
>JBBSFA010000584.1:0-3267 GCA_038239185.1 Elainellales cyanobacterium
AACTACGCGCTGTTTCCCCACAAATCGATCTGGGAGAACGTCGAGTTTGGCTTGAAGATGCGGAATGTGCCCAAGGGCGATCGCGCTCAGCGGGTCGGGGAAATCCTGGAGCTGGTGGGGATGAGCCGTTTTGGGGAGCGCAAGCCTGCCCAACTCAGCGGCGGACAGCAGCAGCGGGCGGCTTTGGCTCGTGCTTTGGTCACCCGTCCGCAAGTGCTGCTGCTGGATGAACCGTTGAGCGCCTTGGATGAAAACCTGCGGGTGCATACGCGCGCCGAGCTGCGGAAGCTGCAAAAGCAGTTTGGCATGACCTTCATTCAGGTGACGCATGGGCAAGACGAAGCTTTTGCCTTGTCCGATCGCATTGTGGTGATGGATCACGGTCATGTGGATCAAATTGGCACACCGGATCAGATCTTCCAAGCTCCTGCTTCTCGCTTTGTGGCGAGGTTTGTCGGTGATAACAACATCTTTGTCGGCACGGTGAGCGGGGTGGCATTGGAAGAAACGGGGGCGATCGTTCGCTTGGATGTGGAGGGAATTGGCACTTTCTTCTGCAAAGGGCAAGATGCCGATCCGGGGACGACGGCGGCTTGCTGTGTGCGGAGTGACAGCATGGATTTGTTGCCCTATCCGCCCTCTGATCCGGATGCGCCTAACCAGCTCACGGCGCGGGTAGTTTTGATTGAATTTACGGGATATGTGACGCGCGTCTCGCTGATGGCAGAATCAACCGGGCAGGAGATCACCTACAAAGTTCGCAGTTCGGAATGGGTGCATAATGCGGTTCCAGAGGGACAGTTGGTGACTTTGAGCTGGAAAACGGAAGAGTGCGTTTTCTTGTCGCATTAGGTCGCATTAGGTCGCATTAGCCTGATGCGTCGATCGAGTTTTATTTTTGCTCCTCACACTTCACTGCACTTTATTTACCTTTAACTCAATCCCCCTATGGCTAAACTTACTCGTCGTCAGATTATTCGCACCGGATTGGCGGCTAGTGCTGCCTTTGCAGCCACACGCTGTGCTTCGCCCAATAGCGACCAGGCAGCCTCTCCGAGCGGCACTCCCAACAATCCCGCCACCAGCCCAGAAGTCAACACCAACAAAACCAAAGATGTGACTTTGCGGCTGGTCGGAACAGGCGTGTCGCAGATCAACGAAATCCGCGATAAGGCGCAAAAGGATCTAGGCTTTAAGCTGGACATGCGCGCCCTCAGCACGGAGGAAAACAACCAGATTGCGATTACCCAGCCCGGTCAATATGACATTTTTGACGGAGAATTCTTTAGCTTGCCGCTGGTCGTGCCCTCTGGCAACTTGAAGGCGATCGACACCAAAAAGATCAAAGACTTCGACAAGATCGTCACCATTTTCACCCAAAACAAGTTTGAGGGAGCCAAGGTTGAGCAGGCGCAAGGCACTTACCCTTATAAGGTGATGTACCTCAAGGACGAAAACTCCAAGGATTTTGCCACTGAAGCCACCGAATGGGCGACTTTGATTCCGTTCCAGTACAATGCCGACACGCTGGGCTATCGTCCTGACTTGGTGGGACACAAGATTGAAAGCTGGGCAGAGCTGTTTGATCCGCAGTTCAAGGGCAAGACTTCGATTCTGGACATTCCCTCGATCGGCATTATGGATGCCGCGATGGTGACGGAAGCGGCGGGGCTGATGAAGTTTGGCGACAAGGGCAACATGACCCGTGCCGAAATCGATAAAGTCACCGACATTTTGAAAGACCAGAAGGCGAAAGGTCAGTTCCGCGCTTTCTGGAAAACGTTCGATGAATCGGTCAACTTCATGACTTCGGGTGAAGTGGTGCTGCAATCGATGTGGTCGCCTGCGGTGACTGCCGTGAAAGCCAAGGGGATCAAGTGTGTCTATGCGCCGCTGAAAGAAGGCTACAGGGCTTGGGGCGGCGGAGTCGGGCTGTCTAAGAACCTATCGGGCATTCAGCTTGATGCGGCTTATGAGTATTTCAACTGGCTGCTAGACGGCTGGGTGGGGGCGTTCTTGGGGAGGCAGGGCTATTACAGCGCTATTCCTGAAAATGCTCGCAAGTTTATGAAGCCGGAAGAGTGGGATTTCTGGTATGAAGGCAAGCCTGCGGCGATCGACATGGTTGATCCGTTCGGCAAAACCTTGGAGAAGAAAGGGGCGGTTCGCGATGGCGGTTCCTTCAAAGAGCGGATGGGCGATGTAGTGGTCTGGAATTCCACGATGAAAGAGCAGGTCTATCTGGTGAAGAAGTGGAATGAGTTTATCGCATCGTAAGTTTAGGTGGATATAAAGACCTGACGAGATTCAGATCCCCGGTTTCTCGGAGAAACCGAGGATCTACGCCCACGAGTTGCGTAAATAATTTATGAAAACCTGGAAAGCGCTACAGCCTTATGCCTTAGTCACACCTCAAACGCTGGTTTTCCTGATGTTTTTGGTGTTTCCGATCGTCATGATCTTTATCGTCAGCTTTTGGCAGTTTAATGGTTTTGCCATGACTCCTGCCTTCTCGCTGGACAACTACGTAGATATTTTTACGTCTAATGTTTCTCTAAAAACCTATCTCAACACGTTCAAATACGTGTTTCTCGTTTGGTTTTTCTGTTTGGCGATCGCCTTCCCTGTCTCTTATTTTCTAGCTTTCTATATTCAGAACCAAAAGCTACAAATCATTTTGTTTTTAGTTTGCACAGTGCCATTCTGGACATCCAACATCATTCGGATGATCTCCTGGGTTCCCGTGTTGGGCAAAGAAGGGCTGATCAATCAAGGCTTAACAGGGGCTGGACTGATTCACGAACCGATTACCTGGCTATTGTTCTCCGACTTTGCGGTCGTGTTGGGCATGGTGCATTTATTTAACTTCTTTATGATTGCGCCAATTTTCAACAGCATGATGCGGATCGATCGCAATCTGATCACTGCGGCTGAAGACATGGGGGCATCGGGCTTTCAGACGTTGAAGGAAATAATTTTGCCGCTGTCTGCGCCGGGAATTGCGATCGGCTCCATTTTCGTGGTGACGTTGGTGATGGGCGAGTTTGTCACCGTGCGGCTGATGGGCGGTGGACAGTCTGCCTCAGTCGGCAAGCTAATTCAGACGCAGATCGGCAGTCTTCAGTATCCTTTGGCGGCGGCAAATGCCGTGGTGCTGCTGATCGTGACCTTGCTGCTAGTGGCAGGCATTCTGCGCGTGGTTGATATTCGTAAAGAGCTTTAGTGGGAGCCTATTTCTAATGGCAATGAAAACGCGATCGCTGCCCT
>JBBSFA010000585.1:0-3264 GCA_038239185.1 Elainellales cyanobacterium
AATAGCTTTTGCAGTTGATGATATAAACGGGAGGTTCGCATGGTTTACCTGTTAGGTGTGGTAACTTTACAGTAAACCCAAAATGCCCTTTTACCAAGGGCTGAGCCTCCCTTCATTGCCGGTTTTGTCAGTCAACCAGGCTGATAGGTGTTTTCAGCGACAGAAATCACCTGTTCGATCGGATGGCTGATGGCAGAACTGAGGGTCAAAATCAAGATCAGGGAGAGCACTGCCAACCCGCCGTACCCCAACCATTTTTTGATTGCTTTAGCCCGTTGAGGCGCTGTAGGCTCAACCGATGACGGCGGTATTCGCGTCATGAAATTCTCCTTATGTCAGCCGGAAATAAAGTTGCCTCTGGCGCGATCGCACCCCCCACTGGTCAGGCTGGCTCAATGCGCTAGAGCCGTATCCAGAACCGTCGTATAATCTGCCAGATTTGCGTTGTTGCGGTACTGCGCCAGAATGTTGCCTGTCGCAGGGTCAACGATCGTCAGCATTCCGGTTTGGGATTTATTCGCCGCCAAAAACTGGCTGAGTCCAAGCTGGCTGGCTTTTGCTTCTGCTGCTGCCGTGGTCGTTCGATCGCTCACATCCAGCACAACAAAGTTAACTTTGCCTTCATAGTTCTTTTCCAGTTGGGATAGGGTGGGCGCAATGTTTTTGCAGGCAGGGCACCAAGACGCAAAGATATCAACCACCACGGGTTTTCCCTGTAGCTCTTGGGCTAGCGGTGCGCCGATCGAATTTGACTTTGCCTTGGAGGCACAAGGATTAGCTTTAGAGGCACAAGGATTAGCTTTAGAGGCACAAGGATTAGCTTTGGATGCACAAGGATTAGCGCTGACGGCTACAGCAGTGGTTGCAGACGTTTTGGTTGTTGCTACATTGGGAGTAGTGCAGCCTGCGATGGCTCCAAAGCCTCATAGTGAAATCGATGCAAGCACTGCAAAATATTGAACTTTCATCCTATTTGATCTCCTCGAAAAATCAGACCCAGATGACTGGAAACTATCTGGATCAAACTCCAGAAACATGAGTGTCAGATGAATACAGCATAGAGACTGGATTAAATCTGAGAGCGGATGGAATGCGGGGTTAATATTCCAGAAAAATCGCCTGAGAGATGGGACTATCAGGATTTCTCAGCGGAAACTTATCTAATCCTCAGCCCTTGATCATTTGAGTTCCTGCATTATTCTCGTACACTGAGGATTAGACCTCAGCATCCTCTAATCTGAACCCTGACTTTCTTAAAATCTAGAGATAGAAGTAAACAACTATGACAGGGCAAGACTGGCTAGTGAACAATGAGGGTGAGGTCAATGAAAGACAGCAGGCTGACAATGCGGTAATCCCAGCCGAGGAGTTGCTGCGACCCTATCGACTGTACCGCTTTCTCACCGAGTTGGAAGATATTCTGGAGCAAGTCAAGGATGATCAGGTGCGGCTAAGCCTGATTTGTCCGCTCGTTCGCCGCCTGCTCAACAGTTCTGAGTGGCTACAAATGAACTTCCTGCCGCCAGATCCGACAACAGGCTGGTCTGTCCTGACGCTCTACGACGAACCCGATTTGCCGATTACAATACAAACGGTGGTCTGGGTTTCGGGAAGCGTTTCTCCCATTCACAACCATGCGACTTGGGGCATTGTGGCTTTGCTCAGCGGGCAGGAAAAAAACACTTTCTGGCATCGATCGCCCACTCCAACACATTCCGATCGCATCAAATCTGCGGGCGATCGGCTGCTGCACCCCGGTGACATTCTCGGTTTGATGCCGGATACAATTCATCAAATTGAAGCGCTAGGAGAGGAGCCAACGATTAGCTTTAATCTGTATGGAGAAACAGACTATAGCCAGCGATTTGAGTTTGACCTCAAAGGCAGCACAGCTCGCGCTTTTTAATTTTTCTTTTTAATTTTTCCTTGTTTAACAGTATCTAATCTAATACCATTTTTATATGAAGCTACACATAATTAAAAGGCTCGAAAAGCTCCTGAATCAAAGGTTTCAGCTCTCAATGATTTGTGCAGCTTCACAGTAAATTGGTATAAGGTCAATTCTCGGATGCGCTTTTTGCGAAACGCTATCAGCCCTTTATTTGCCAAACGAATTTCTCCAAATTCGCTACAGTTTCGTTTGACCTTGGAGTTGATTGCGCTCTCGGTTCTAGGGGTCAGTAGTGTGACCGTTTGGGCAGGCTGGCTGATGGAGCAAACACTAGTCTCTGCCCACAAGCAAAACCTGGAATACATCGCGGCTCACTTTCCAGAGCAGGTCGAGCTATATCGCCAAGCTGGATCAGTGGAAACGGGCGTAGAACGGACGATCAATAAGCTCTCCACCCCAGGATTATTGATTTGGGTTCGGAGTGCTAACGGACAGATGGTGTCGCGCTCCTCTGGGGTGGATATTCCCGCTCCTGATTTGATCAAAGTAGTAGAACACACTCCCGTCCCAGCAAGCCCGACCGTCTTCCATTTTGGCGATCGCTATGTAGTGTTGTGCGGCAATCCCATGACCGTCAATGGCAATCCGCTCGGTGAGGTTTATCTCTTAAAAGACATTACTGATGACCAGCAGCGACTCAATGCAGGCATACACAGCTTGCTCTGGGCTAGTCTTGCCGCGATGGTGCTGGTAATGATTGCGATCGCCAAACGGATTCGCAGAGCGCTCCAACCGCTTGAGCAGATGAGCCAGATTGCCAGCGCCATTTCTGCCGATGATTTGAGCGCTGCAAAACTCCAACTGCACCAAGCCCCCGATGAAATCTTGGGACTGGCGCAAGCGTTTAATGAGATGTTAGTCCGGCTATCGGGTTCTTGGGAGCAGCAGCGCCAGTTTGTGGGCAATGTCTCTCACGAACTCCGCACGCCCTTATCGGTGATTGCTGGATATCTGCAAAGCCTGCTGCGGCGGAGTGATAACCTGAGTCCCCATCAACAGCAAGCAGTAGTGACTGCCTCAGCCGAAGCCGAACGCACAATCCGCATGTTGCAAGATTTGCTTGATTTGGCGCGGGCAGACAGCGGCAACCTGCATTTTCGCCTCACCCCCATCATGCTGAATACACTGGTGGCAGAAATGGCAGAGATGAGTCAGAAAGTCAGCAATCGGCAGATTCATGTCCTGCCCACCGATGAGGACGTGATTGCCTGCGCCGACCAGGATCGCTTAGCCCAAGTGTTAATCAACTTAGTGGATAATGCGATTAAGTATTCTGCCGCCGATCGAGTAGTTGAATTGGCTTTGGAAAAAAC
>JBBSFA010000586.1:0-3261 GCA_038239185.1 Elainellales cyanobacterium
CCATACTCGCCGTGCGGATCAAAAATCAGCACCGCTGCTCGGTTATGGGGCAGCATTAGCTCTTCGACTAGCACCCCTGCCGTATAAGACTTGCCCGATCCGGTTCCTGCCAAGATTGCCATGTGGGTACTGACTAGCTCTTTGACATCCAGCGCGATCGGCACGGCTCCCGCATCTCGCAGCAGCAGTGAGCCAACGTGGGCGGCTCCCACTTGTTTAGGCTGTTTCCGGCTCAGAATTTGCTTCAGCCCTTCGTCGCTTGCCAAAAACACTTTCGAGCCAGGGTCGGGCGTGATGCGGGGGTTCATAAATCCCAGCGCTTTGTGAAAGTAGCCGATTACCTCTACCGTCACCTCATAGATCTCTGGATTTGGGTGAGCAAAGCCCACCAGTGCCGCGATCGCCTCTGGGCTAATCTCCGTGTCGGCAAAAATGCGATCGGGCAAATGATCAATCAAACAGCGCGCCGAAATTTTACCCAAAATTTGCAGGGCTTCAGCCTGGGTTTCTGGGGTGACCTCGCCTTCTTGAACAACCTCGTAGTAGACAAACTCACCAATCCGGACATGGCGATTATCTCCCGTGATAAACACATACTGGTTTCCCGTTTCTCCAGGACCTTTGACGGTGCCGATTGCATAAGAAGAGGTCAGTGAAATTTGAGCTGAAGTCATAGCTGAACTCATAGCTGAAGTCATCACTCAGGCGGCAAAAAGCAGTAGATAGAGAAAAATTAAGCAAAACGCTGGAACCGAAGTAGCACTACTGAGAACCCAAAGCCCTAGCTACACCTCCTCAACAAACGTGGGGAAATTCACGGATTCTGCAACATTTCTAGAGCGTGTAACCTTAAACCAATCGAACAGACTGCAACAGAACGAATGCACTAATCCAATCCCCTCATCATAAGGACTAAACCCCAATTTGGTGAATGGATTTGCAGAAATTCTGAGTTTTCTAAAGGCGATCGACCCGATCTGTGCAAGCCCCGATCTGTGCAAGCTATGTCCCGTTCCTCGAAATGGAATGAATCGAATATGAACGTACTTCAATCACTTTCGTCGCGAGTGGCGATCGCAATTTCTCAGGCACAGCTCGATCAACAGCTTCAACAGCAAGTTCGCTACCAAACGCTAATTGACCAACTCACGACCGCGATTCGCAACGCCTTGGAGCTAGAGGAAATCTTCAAGCTTGCAGTGGAAGGAACGGCGACTTCGCTTGGCGTAAATCGAGGCTTGCTGCTGCTGTTCAAGTATGCCGATCCGCTGCACAAAAGCCGCAATTTGACCAGCATTCCCAAGACAAGCATTCCCAAGACAAGCGCCACGGTTGCAGCAGAGTGGCTAGAAGGGAGCAATCAACCTTCCTACGCAGCGTCAGCCAAGAACCCGCCTTTTCTTGCATCAGAGTGTCGCATCTGTCAACAGGTTCTGCTCAGCAATTTGCAGCCGATCGTAATTTCAGTGGGTGAAATGCTGGCGGATCTGCATCTTGCTGACCGGGATGATTCTGCCTTTAGCCTCGGAGTCGCGCCTCTCTTTCAGCTCGCTTCCACCGACGCTGTGTTATTGACCCCCCTGGAAAATCAGGGAACTGTATTGGGCTGCCTAGTGCTGCACCATGATCAGCCGCGCCTATGGCCAATCGAAGAACTGTCGTTTGTCAAGCTGGCAGCCGCGCAGCTCAGTACTGCCATTATTCAAACTCGGACGCTGAAACAGATTCAGGGCGTTGTGCAAGAGCGCACGGCTCAACTCCAACGCAGCCTTGATGTGCAGGCAAAGCTGTATGAGAAATCCCGCCAGCAGGTGGAGTTGCTCCGGAGGTTGAACCAGGAGCGAGAAGAATTTCTCAGCACCGTCAGCCATGAACTGCGAACCCCGCTCACCAGCATGATGTTGGCAATCCGGATGATGCGGCAAGCTGACTTAACGCCCGATCGCCAAAAGAAATATCTCGATATTTTGGAGCAACAGTGCCTCCAGGAAACGAATTTAATTAACGATATGCTGGCTTTGCGGAAGCTGGAAACCCACCAGGCAAACAACCAGCTTCAAAAAACCGATCTGCGCTATCTAATTCGAGGGGCAACTCAATCCATGGAGGCAGACTGGGCTGAAAAAGGCTTAGTGCTAGCGCTCAGCTTGCCCAATGACCCAGTGACGCTTTACACCGATATCGATAGCCTCAACCGAGTGCTGCTAGAGCTGCTGACGAACGCCCAAAAGTACGCTGAGCCAGATAGCACGGTCGAACTCAAGCTGGTTCACGATGTCAATCCGCCCCACAGTCAGGCAGTGCTGAGCCTGCGAAATGTGGGAGATGGCATTTTGCCGGAAGAACTGCCGCATATCTTTGATAAGTTTCGGCGCGGACAAGGAATTACTAAAAGAGCAATTCAGGGAACGGGATTGGGGTTGGCACTCGTCAAAGGGCTGGTAGATCATCTCAACGGGGCGATCGCTGCGACTAGCAAGCCTGTTAGCTCTGATTCTTGGGAAACCTGCTTTACGCTGACGTTGCCTCAGTGCCCAGAAGGGACGATCGCACTAGTCGGCAGGCTTTCTTGATAAGCGATCTGTGAAGCATCTTGATTAAAACTTGACTGACCTGGTTTAGCATCTGTAGGCTGGAGAAACATAATGAATAGCGAGCTGGATAGGCAGATGGTGGAGGAGCAAGACAGCATGGAGCCACTGGAAACAGAGTGTCTACTGGAAACCGAGTCTCTGCTGGAAACCGAGTCTCTACTGGAAACCGAGCCTGCTGATTTGGCTTTTAATTTGGCTTTGAACGATTCAGCATTGACGAATAGCCTACTCAGCGACGTAGAGGTGCGAACCGATCGCGCTGAAGGTCGCCAGCGACAGCTTTCGGCTAAAGTCCACCTTCCCTATTCTGTCGATCAGGTCTGGCAAATCCTCACAGACTACGATCGCCTCGCAGACTTCATTCCCAACCTGGCGAAGAGTCGCCAGATCAGCCATCCTGCCAACGGCATTCGGATTGAACAGGTGGGCACTCAGTCTTTGCTGCGATTAAAATTTTGCGCTCGCGTTGTGCTGGATATGGTGGAGCGCTTTCCCCATCAGCTTGACTTTGTCATGATAGAAGGCGACTTTAAGGAGTTTTCTGGAAGCTGGATGCTTCAGCCAATCGCAGGTGGAACAGAGCTATGCTACGTGCTGTCTGTGCTGCCGCCTTTAGCCATGCCGATCGGCATGATCGAGAAGCGCCTCAAAGCTGGCTTGGTGCTGA
>JBBSFA010000587.1:0-3261 GCA_038239185.1 Elainellales cyanobacterium
ACGCGCTGGCTGGAATTGGGCGAAGTTTGGCGCTGAGTCTTAGATATGGGGGCAATATTTGTAATATAGCCAAGCTAGCTTCAGGGAAAATGATATTTTGCTGAGTGAAATCTCAGGAGCGGATCAGAAAAGCGATCGCCCCCAGCCATAAAGCTTAAATTTTGTTAACGAAGTCAGGGATAATAGAAGCGGGAGGGAGCCGCTTTCGTTTGCTAGCTTTTGCGCTTGGAATTTGCACCTTGGGAATTGATCTTCGCAGCTACGTTTATCTAGATAGCTTGCAGCGCCAGAACGCTGCTTACTTGGGCACTCAGGCGATCGGCTTTTTGCCGCTGCCCGGAGACTCTTCGCTTTGGGTGGAAATCTCTCCAGGCATTGAAATCAACCGTCTGCTAGACATCGCGCTCAAATCTGCCTCCGTGCGCCCCGGAGTGCTAGTGATTGAGCGGCTGTATGGCTTGCTGGAGGTGCATTCCAACAAGCAAAGCGATACCAAAGCAGCAGGTCGAGCCATTTTGGAGGCGATCGGCGCTAGCGCACGGGATTGCCTCAAACCCAAAGTCGTTTCCAGCCAGATTATTCGCAACATTGATGCCCACCATGCCCAGTTGATCAACCGCACCCGCAGAGGCGATATGCTGCTGGCAGGGCAAACGTTGTATGTGTTAGAAGTTGAGCCTGCTTCGTTTGCTGCCTTGGCGGCAAACGAAGCAGAAAAAGCGGCTTTGATCAATATCTTGCAAGTCTCGGCAGTCGGGAGCTTTGGGCGCGTCTACTTGGGCGGCGAGGAGCGAGACATTATTGCTGGATCGCAGGCGGCACTGGCTTCGATCGAAAATAGTATTGGACGAGACGATCGGCTGAGCGGCAGGGCAGAGTAAGGCTACTTTGAAATCAATGGGGAATTTGAGAGAAAGGGGAATTTGAGAAAGCGATGGCGAGCGACGAACTGCTGAGATTGCTGAAATGGGGGGCGATCGGCTGGGCAGATTGGAGAGCCAACTATCCCCAGATCGAAATAGATCTGAGCGCCGCCGATTTACGGCAGGCAGACTTAAGCCGGGTCGATTTTAGCCATGCCAATCTGAAAAAAGCGGCATTGGTCGGCGCAATCTTGACTCAAGCCTGCCTCAAAAAATCTAACCTGACTCAAGCCAACCTCTACGAAGCCGATCTGTCCCAAGCAGACCTGTCTGAGGCAACCCTGACCGATGCTCACCTGATTGGTGTAAACCTGGACGGAGCCGATCTGCACAGCGCCAACCTGCGAGGAGCCGATCTGCGACAAGCCAGTCTGCAAGCGGCTGATCTGAGCCTTGCCAACCTAATCGGCACAGATTTCCGGGGCGCAATTCTCCGCAACGCTGACTTCAGCGACTCTAACCTGATGAAAGCTGACCTGACAGGCGCATTGCTCACAGCGGCAAATTTCACCAGCGCCAACCTCAGCCGCGCCATCTGCCACCGCGCCGATCTGACGGCGGCAATCTTGCCCAAAGCCAGCCTATACGCCGCGATCGCCACTGAAGCCCAGTTCGTCAAAGCCCTGCTGAGCGGCGCTACCCTGGTCGAGGCAAATTTTGGGCGATCGGATCTGAGCTGGGCAAACCTGAGTAAAGCCAATCTCACCAGCGCCAGCTTCCAAGCCGCTAATCTGCGCGGAGCCAATCTCAGCCGCGCCAATTTGCGAAAAGCTAACCTGCAAGGCGCATCGCTGCGCGGAGCCAACCTGATGCAAGCCGATCTGGAGAATGCCAATCTATACGAAGCGGATCTGTGTGATGTGAATCTGAGCTGCGCCAAGCTGCGGGCAGCTATCATGCCCAACGGCAGCACACATCCTTAACCCCTCACGTTTGTGCCGCGATAGCGGAGCTGCTGGTTGACCTTGTACAGGCGAATAAACTGCGGAATATCGCCGCAATGCCCCAGCACAATCACGCTATCGCCCCCCTGGATCAGCTCAGAATGACCGGGATGCAGCACCAATCCCTCCAGCTTCCGGCGGAGCGCCACCACAATAAACGCCCCTTTGCCCCGCACTTCTAGATCGGCGATCGTCCGTCCTGCGAGCGGCGAATCATCCGCGATGGTCAATTCATCCACCTGCACATCAATTTGCGTCAGCAGATCATTCAATCGGGCATGGTCTTCACTTTCATCCAGAAACACAACCACATTTGGATGCGTGATCAGATTTGCCATGCGTAAGCCGCTGATGCTGGCGGGCGAAACCACATGATTTGCACCCGCTAGACGCAGTTTCTTCTCGGTGGTGGGCATTTCGCCGCGCGCCACGATCGTCAGCTCTGGATTGAGTCCTCTGGCGGTTAGCGTAATAAACACATTCAGCGCATCGTCCGGCAACACGGTTGCCAGCACCTTGGCTCGTTCAATTCCCGCAGACAGCAAAATTAGCTCATCTGTGGCATTGCCCAGACAGACCAGATAGCCTTGGGTTTCAGCGCTGTCAATCCGCTCGGATGAACTATCGACGATTACAAACGGCTCATTTGCCATTGCCAACTGGCGTGCGATCACTTGCCCAATCCGCCCATAGCCACAGACGATCGCATGGTCTTTAAGATTCGCCAGATCTCTGGTTTTGCGGTGGCTATCCAAGGCGCGATGAATTTCCCCTTCTGTCACAATCTGCACAATGCCTCCCACAATAAAGGCGGCTGAAATCACGCCTGCCACAATCACAAAAATCGTAAAGACTCGGCTCGCGGGAGTCGTAGGGCAAAACTCCCCATACCCTACCCCAAAAATGGTGATGATCACCATATAAATCGCATCAAATGGGGTACAGCCAAAGAAGATATACCCGATCACTGCGCCAACAAACGTAATGAGAAAAAAGATCGCTCCGGTAAAAATGCCCCGAATTGGCGGCATGGACTATTCTCCTAGCAGCGGTACGGGTCGATCAACAGTTGAATCTGAGTCTTGAAAGTGACAAGCTGCTTTACTTATCTTAATTTTTTACTTTAAAGCTGAGGAGCGATCGGTGGCTGTGTCGCAAATTGCAAAGGCTTTTCGATCGCCTGACTTTGCCTGAGTGATGTGATAGGATTATTGACTGCACTGATATTTATAGACGTAAAGCAAACTCATCATGGCACTGCTGCAAGAGCGTAAGCAAGAAATTATCACGGATTATCAAGTTCACGGCACCGACACCGGATCGGCAGATGTCCAAGTGGCAATGCTGACCGACCGAATTAACAAGCTGAGCCTCCACCTGCGGGAAAACAAGAA
>JBBSFA010000588.1:0-3260 GCA_038239185.1 Elainellales cyanobacterium
ACTTTGAGCGGCAAGATTGGTATGGGGTGAATGAAATTCTTTCTAGCATTGCAGGGGTAGGGGGAAAATCATTGCTTGATTCTCTGGTTTCAAGCGATGAACTTCAGCAGATCAGACAGGCGATCGCCACCTTAGCGAGGAAAAGCTTGGGCGATGCTGTGCCGGACTCAGACCAAGCAATCAGCGAAGAGTTGGGACAAGCCACTTGCCTCCATCCTTGCGTCAGGCTGGGATGGCGAGAGGCGATCGATGCTTTGTCAGAAAACCAAAACTATTTGAACTCACTGAACACCTATGACATTTTGTGGTGGAGCCTGACTGACAAAAAGCAGTTAGTTGAGCAGTTTGTGGTACAACGCCTCCCGCGCATTTCCCCTCGCAGCGCTCTCACTGCTTCTGAGCTAATTGAATCGGAGTTTGAGTTAGAGCATATGGCATTGGCGATCGCCTGGAAACGAGCTATTTCAGAAGCGGGCTGATTTTATCGCCAAGGGACGGTTATTCCCCGATCGCTTCTAGCCCATATCCGTCATAATTTTAACTACGATTGGCAAGGCAACACGATTGGCAAGGCAACCCACAATAATGAAAGAATGCCGAAGCGACAGGGAGATCAGAATGAGTCACCAGAATCAACCGTTTGCATGGCTTACGCGAAGCGGAGCGGTAAGCAGCACGGTGCTGTCGGCGTTCTTGTTGGCTGCGAGTCCAGGATCTACCCAAGCTTTAAGTCTGGGATCAAACGAAATTGCTGCGCCTCAGCCGATTCTTGCCCAAGCCCTCTCGCCCAACGAACGCCAAGAGCTAGAACAGCTCCAAAATCTGAAGCACACGACGACGCTGTTTAATGTGATGCTGGGCGTATTGGCATTGCTGCTGGCAACGGCGATCGTCGGGCTGTATATGTTGCGGCGATCGGTGGTGCGGGAAGTCTCAGAGATTGTGCGATTGCACCTGAAAGAGCTAGGCGATTTGCAAGGACAGATCGACACTGCCAAGCAGGACATCAAAAAGCGGCTGCACGATTACGAAGACTATGCCGACGACTTAGGCAAAGATGCCGAATCGTTTCAGCAAGACATTGTGGAGCGGCGGGGCAGACTGTCTACGCTGCTGGCAGACCTGACGCAGCGGCAGCAAGACACGACGGCCTTGCTCTCGACCCATCTGGAAACCGCTAAGCAAAAGCTCGATCGCCAGCAAGCAGAATTTACGGCACAGCTAGCCGATCTGCAAGGCATCGCGCAGTCCGAAAAAGACAAAGCCCTGATTGCCCTGCGGCGATCGAGCGAAGCGTTTGCGGCACAGCTTTCAGAAATCCAAGCCAACGCCTCTCAGCAGAAGGAAGTCACCTATCAGCGGCTTGGAAAATTGCGATCGGAGCTTTCTCCCTTTCTAGAAGGCTTGCAGCAGGAAGCGCTGACCCAAACGCAGCAGTACAAAGACAATCTGCTGATGCGGCTCCAGCAGCAAGAAGCCGACTTTGCCGCCCAGCTTTCTGATATCGAAACCCACGCGATCGATCGTCGCGATCGGGCTTTCTCCAGCCTGGAAAGCCTCAAAGCCGAACTGTTGGCACAGGTTTCCCAAGATCAAGCCGAGCTTCAGGCGCAGCGCAACGGCATCCGTCAGCTCATGGATCAGCTAGCCGCTGAATTTGCCACCGAGCGATCGCAGCTTCAGGGCGACACCCAGGCGCAGCGCGACGAATTCCGCCAAGGCTTGCGGCGGCTGAGCGATGAGTTTGGTATTCAGCGCAGCGAACTCCAAGCCGACACCGATCGCCAAAAAACCGAGCTACGGCAAACCATTCAGCAGATGAGTATCGAGTTTTCGGCGCGGATGGCAGAGCTTCAAGCCGATCTGCAAACCCAAAAGGAAGCGATCCGCCAAAATCTGGTCAAGCTAGAGTCTGCCTACCAGACCCAACAAGCCGACCTGCAAGGCGTAGCGCAGACCAAAAAAGCCGATTTCGATCGACTGATGAAACAGCTAGAAACCGAAATTGCTGCCGAACGCGCCCGCCTCCAAGCCGATGCCCAAACCAAGCGCACCGAACTCCAGCAGGCACTCGATCGCCTCAACGCCGACTTTGACCAGCAGCGATCGACCCTACAAGCCGATGCTCAAACCAAGCAAGGAGAGCTGCGGCAGGTGATCACGCAGCTCCAGGAAGGCTTTACCACCGAACTGACGGAACTCCAGACCGTCGGCAAAGAGCGCCGCGATGCCATCCTCAAAAGCCTGGAGCGCACCGAAGCTGATCTGGTTGCCCAACTGACCACGCTCAAAGAGGACATCCAGACCCAGCGCGAAAAAATTCGGCAAAACCTGGAGAAGCTAGAAGTCCGCTTTGCCGCGCAGCTAGAGCGAATTCAGTCGGGAGCCGAGGGGCAAAAGCAAACCACACTGCAAAATCTCCAGCAGCTAGAACGCGATACGACGACTCAACTGGTCGCGATGCAAGCCCAAGCCCAGACGCAAAAAGACCAAATCATGGAGCGTCTAGCAGATGTGACACCGAAATACGTCGCAGATTCCTTCATCGTCGCCACCCAACAGCGGATCGATGCCCTGTCGCAACAGCTCGAAACGCTGAAAGCCGCCCAGCCAGAGCTATTCTTCACCCCCGAAGACTACATCCAGCAGGCAGAAAGTCTCTTCGCATCAGGACGCTACGCAGATGCGCTCGAACCCTACGAAAAAGCGATCGTCCTCCTGCCCAACAACGCCGCCCTCCTGCTCAACCATGCGATCGCCCTCTCTGAGCTAAACCGCCTCGATGCTGCCCTAACCGACTTCGATCGCGTCCTCCGCCTCCAGCCCGACAATCCGATCGCCTGGTATCACCAGGGCATTGTGTTGAAAGATCTAAAGCAGTACGACGGCGCGATCGCTTCGTTTGACAAAGCCGTACAGCTCCAGCCGCAAGACTACAAAGCCTGGTTGAATCGTGGCATCACGCTAGGGCGATTGAAACAGCCCGATGATGCGATCGCCTCCTTCGACAAAGCCCTGGAAATCAAGCCCGACTACTACGAAGCCTGGGCAAATCGCGGCGTAATGCTGGGCACGTTGCAGCGATCGGAGGAAGCCTTTACCGCCTTCGACAAAGCCACCGAAATCGAGCCGGAAAACTCGACCGCTTGGCTAAATCGCGGCTTGTCGCTGCTAGAGCTAGAGCGCTACGAAGACTCGACCGCCTCCTTCGACAAAACGACGCAGCTCAAAGCCGATTTGCCTAAAGCCTGGGACAGTCG
>JBBSFA010000589.1:0-3254 GCA_038239185.1 Elainellales cyanobacterium
AATCAGATTCTGCGTCCTTTGAAGGGGCAAATCAATCAACTTGCCGCTGATCCCTTTGATGACGAACTGGTGGAAGAATTCCAAGCCTACATAGAAGACTGCCGCGATTCCTTGCAAAAGGCGCAGCAGTTGTTCCGCTCTATGCCGAATCCTGCCAATGTAGCAGGCGCAGCGGCGCACCTCTACTACTGCATTGACCGAGTAGCAGATGGATTAGATGAGCTAGAGCGATTCACCACGAGCTACGACGATTATTATTTACACACCGGGCAAGAACTGTTTCGGATCGCCGCAGGACTCCGGCGAGAAGCGCAAGCAGCCATGCGAGAAATTGCTTAAAACCCTCTCTGTAATCGGCAATTAGTAATGAATTGATGAGATTGCCCACATGGGTTGGACATTGTACGTCAGAATGGTTAAGGACATATTGCTTTTTTAAGCTTTTCATTCCACTATTTCCCTGCGAAGCATTGCGCGATCGCAGAAGTAATCCACCTTCCCCCTCCCTACTGCCATGCCTCTGCCGATTGTTGCCATTATCGGTCGCCCCAATGTGGGCAAATCTACTTTAGTCAATCGCCTAACGGGCGTGATGGATGCGATCGTCCATGATGAACCGGGCATGACTCGCGACCGCACCTATCGAGACGCTTTCTGGCGCGATCGCGATTTCTTGGTAGTGGATACGGGTGGCTTGGTGTTTGACGATGACACGGAATTTTTGCCGCTGATCCGAGAGCAGGCATTTATGGCGCTCGGAGAAGCCAGCGCAGCGATCATGGTTGTGGATGGAAAGGTAGGTCTATCGGTAGCCGATGAAACGATCGCAACCTGGCTGCGCCAGCAGTCTGTGCCTGTGCTGCTGGCAGTCAACAAATGTGAGTCGTTGGATCAAGGCTTAATGCAGGCGGCAGAATTTTGGTCGCTGGGGTTGGGTGAACCTTATCCCGTCTCAGGAATTCACGGCAACGGCACAGGAGAGCTGCTGGATGTGCTGGTCGAGCATTTGCCTGCGACCGAGATGATTGAAGAAACCAATGAAATTCGGGTGGCGATCGTCGGTCGTCCCAACGTGGGCAAATCTAGCTTGCTCAATTCTTTTGTTGGCGAGAGTCGGGCGATCGTCAGCCCCATTTCAGGCACAACCCGCGATGCGATCGATATGCTGGTTGAGCATGGAGATCAGCGCTACCGACTTGTGGATACGGCTGGGATTCGCAAGAAAAAGCAGGTTGAGTATGGTCCAGAATTTTTTGGGATCAATCGAGCTTTCAAAGCAATTCGGCGGGCTGATGTCGTGCTTTTGGTGATTGATGCGTTAGATGGAGTCACCGAGCAAGATCAAAAGCTGGCAGGGCGAATCGAAGAAGATGGGCGCGCCTGTATTGTGGTGGTGAATAAGTGGGATGCCGTTGAAAAAGACTCCTACACAATTTACGACTACGACAAGCAGATTAAAGAACGGCTCCATTTCACCGACTGGGCAGAGACGATCTATGTCAGCGCGTTAACGGGTCAGCGGGTCGAAAAAATTCTGGAGCTAGTCAACACGGCAGCGGAACAGCATAAACGCCGGGTCACCACCTCTGTGATCAATGAAGTGATAGAAGAGGCTTTAAGCTGGCATACGCCGCCGACGACTCGCCAAGGCAGGCAGGGCAAAATCTACTACGGAACGCAGGTCACCAGTCAGCCGCCGACGATCGCCCTCTTCGTCAACGATCCCAAGCTGTTTGGCGACACCTTCCGGCGCTATATCGAACGGCAATTTCGGCAGCACCTTGGGTTTGTAGGTACGCCGTTGCGGATCTTCTGGCGCGGCAAAAAAACGCGAGAGCTTGAGCGATCGAATAACCCCAACCGAGCCACGAAGGTTTGATCTGGCTCGACTATGGATTTACTGCGATCGCTGCCCATTGGACTTTATTTAGAACAGCCTGTTACCTGGCTGCACCGAATTGACGCGCGGATCAAGCTGGGCTGGCTGCTGTGTTTTATGCTCACGCCGATCGCGGCTAATCCACTCTGGCGGCTGTCGATCGTGGGATGGCTGCTGTTGTTAACGGTGAGTACCCGTTTGTCTTGGCGCGTTTGGCGAAAGCAGATTGGGCTGATTCTAGTTTTTAGTCTGCTTCTATTTGCGGTGACGTTGCTGGCTCCCGATGGGGTTAGCGTTCCGAGTCAGCCTCGGTTGCCCGTCGATGAATTTGCTCTGTTGGGATCGCCGCTGTCCGCTTTGCCCCAGCCTCATGGCTATCAGTATGTGCTGTTTGACAAAGGGATCATTCATGTGACCCGGCGATCGCTGGATCTAGCCGTGCGGATCGGCACTCTAATGTTTGTATTGATTTACAGCACGAATTTGTATCTGCTGACTACTGCCCCCGAAGAGATCACCGCTGGCATTGAGAGTTTGATGCAGCCTTTGAGGCGATTTAAGCTGCCTGTGACCGAAATTGTGCTGACCTTAACGCTGTCGCTGCGGTTTATTCCCCTGGTGCTAGAGGAAGTGCAAAACTTGGTGCGATCGGTGCGAACCAGGGCAATTAGCTGGAAAAAGCTGGGATTTCGCGGCACGATGCAGGTCTGGGTAACGATCGCGGAGCGGCTGGTCGATAACCTGCTGGTGCGCGCCGAGCAGATTGCTAGCGCTATGCAGGTGCGCGGGTTTACCAGTCCCGATCGCCATCAGGTGCAGTGGCATCAGTTTCGCCTGACTGCTTTGGACTGGGTTGCGGTGTTGGGCATTTTTGGCTTCATTGCCGCTCGAATCGTCTGGGGCTGGTAAGCGGCTGTCAGGATTTTGTTCCATTTGTGACAGCGATCGCTATGATTAGAACTGCGATGGGTATTTTGCCCTCGTAGTCTATTTTTTTGTATCAGAAATTTGCTTTAATTCTTCTCTTTAATTTTTGGTTTTAACCACAGAAAATCGCCAAGATATTTGATGTTAAATCCAATCACCCCTGGTGCAGCCCAAGACCGGATGAGCAACCCTGAAACTTACATCGATCACCCCACCTTTGGATTGCTGTTTCGAGTCTGTTTGATTGAAGAAAATCGTGAGCTTTTTGCTACTTTGTATGCTCAACGGCTGTTCTTTATGGTCACAACGGGCGCGGAGGGAATTCAGTTTGAACCGCTGGGTCGCACGGATGCGCGTCTCTTGGTTGAAGGACGGCTGAGAGAACTGCGTCGGACAGGGCAACATGAAGAGCTGAGCAAACTTCAATCCACTCACAAGCAGACTTTTC
>JBBSFA010000590.1:0-3250 GCA_038239185.1 Elainellales cyanobacterium
ACCAGCAGCAGCAGCACCCCCATGACTTTGAAAAACTGCTTGAGATTCAGCTTAAGACCCCACTTAAACAACAAAACCCCGATCGCGGATGCTACGAGCAACCCTGCCAGAGCACCGATTGCAGGTAATATTCCTTCGTTAAACTTGGCAGCAATAAACACGACAGTTTCAAAGCCCTCCCGCAGCACCGCAATAAAAACTAGCATGAACACCCCCCAGCCGCCCCCGCTTTTCAAAGCCGCTACTAGATTGCCTTCCACTTGGCTTTTCATCGATCGCGCCTGCTGGGTCATCCAAATCAGCATCCAGCTCAGCAGCACCACTGCAACTAAGCTAAACACACCTTCTAGCAGAGGCTCTGCGACTGGACTGGCGGTTCCCAAAGATTCAATGATCCAGGCGAATAAACCGCCGATTAAAGCGCTGACTAAAATACCCGCTATAACTCCCAAATAAACCCAGCGATTGAGGCGCGACTGTTTTGCTTTAGCCAGACAGGCAAGCACAATCCCAGTGACCAAAGCCGCCTCAACGCCTTCGCGGAGCGTGATGACAAACGTGGGCAGAACAGAAGAAAAATCCATCGGTGTGTTCGGTAGTGTGAGTAGTTAAGAGCTGTGAGTAGTTAAGAGCGCGTTTATGAGGCTGCTTTAATCGCAGGGGCAGAAGCTTGTTCGATCGCCTTAATCTGGCTGACCACTTGATCGACTGTTTTAACTGGCGTTTGGGGCGGAACAGGCTGAGGCCAAGCGGCATACAAAGCGGAGATCTTGTCGTTCAAGTCTTTGTCGAGTCCCGCATTTTGTTGGGCGAGCTGCGGCTGGATATCTTTCAACAATTTATCTTTGGCATAGGTCACAAACCCGCGAGAATCCTGGTACTCAATTGCAGCGGTGATTTTGCCGTTGCTGATGGCAGCCGTATATTCTGACGCAGCCGTGTCCAGCATTTCATTAACGGATTGCAAGACAAAAGACGGCTTTTTAAGCTGGGCAGCAGGCAACGCCGCAATCGCCTTGTCGATCGCCGTCATTGCATCACTGTAGGCAGCTTGAATTTGCGGATCGTTGGGCTTCGAGGCAACTAAATCTTGCACTTTGGTCAGGACATCGCTAAACTCTGGCACCTTTCGCTCTGAGAGCTGGTCTTGCACATCCAAATAGATTTCTTCAACCGGGTGCTTCAGATGCGGTTCAGCTTGGTCTGGCAAATTGAGCTTCAGCAACTCACCTGCGACAATCATGTGCCCTTTCATTAAACCCAGTTTGGTCAAATAATCGACATCTTTTGCTTCGCCCGTCAGCACAATATCTTCGATCGTCACTTGGTCTTTGATCTGATCAAACTGGGCTTGAGTCACCACTTTTTTGCTGACCAAATCCTCAGTGCTGCCGTAAGGGCGACTGGCTTGAATCCGGTTAGACAATGCCGGAACGCCCAGCTTTGCCTCCAGCTTATCTAGCTCAGACAGAATGGCAGTATTGATGTTGATTTTGCGATCGCCGCTTGTCGCCATATCAGCCTGGTTGGGGCTGGCTGTGGTTTCAGCGGCAGGTGAAGAAGCCGTAGGCGTAGCAGGAGAGCAGTTATTTAACCCAATCGCCAAGCAGGCGATCGCGACTGCTAGAAGCAGATATCGAAGAACGGAACGAATCTCAGACATAGAGTTCACAGAATGGACTTTACAGAATAGTTTTTTCAAAAAAAGTGCTGTTTTGAATGATTGAGCGAACCCGCTCAAATGATCAACGAGGAGGTTATGGCGGACTGTTAATTTCTCCTACCATCCTCACCCTTTTGAGAATTTATGTCAATTAAATTCAGCCACCTTTGCAAATAATTTGCAGTTAGATCTTAGGCTTGCTTGGGCGGCAACACATCAAATACGCCCATACAGCCTGCTTCAGCGATCGCATCTTGGTGCGGGTGAAACATAAACTTGCCCGGATAAGCGTAGGAAAACTCCAGAATGTGGCGTTCTGCCGTTCCCATTGTCACCACATCCGATTCGATCGTGGGGGTCATGGTCATGCCAGTCGGGTAGAGGCGAAAGAAATTGGCGTGCAGGTGAAAGGTCACCGCCGCATCGAATTCAATCACATTCAGCAAATAGAGCCGCACTAGCTGATTTTGATAAATTGCGATCGGGTTTTGCCTGTAGTAGTTCGGGATAGCGTTGAAAGCATATAGCTCATTGCGGTTATCTTCGTTCAGGTCATAGCCGTTCATCACCAGTACCAGTTCATCAGCAGGTGGTCTTCCTTGACGCGGATCGATGATAAACATGCCGTGCAGCCCCTTGCTGATGTGACGGCTCACGGGGGCAATATGGCAGTGATAAAGGTGAACCCCATAGGGCACGGCATCAAACTCGTAGATTGCAGCCGTACCGTTGCGAACGGGCTTAATCCCATCGACCTCAGCAGGGTGGATGCCATGAAAGTGCATCGTGTGGGCATGTCCACCTTCGTTGAGGAACACAATTCGGACGCGATCGCCTTCTTTGGCGCGCAGTGTGGGACCCGGAACTCGTCCGTTGTAGTTCCAGGTGACGTAAGAAACCGCCTGATTTAGCTCTAGCGTCGTAGAGCTGGCTGTGATTTGGAATTCACGAATGGTGCGCCCGTTTTCCTGCTTCAGCGTGCCGTAGTTGAACTCGCGGCAGACCTGCATCGGGCCAACGCCGTTGCCGTAGGTCGGCAGATTGGCTGCAAACGGTGGAATTTGGATGCGCGACTGGGAACGCTGGGATTGCTCCACGGCGATCGCGGCTCCGGCAATTCCGGCGGTGGCAAGCCCCCACGATAGGAATCGCCGCCGACTCCAAGGAGTCTGGGAACCCGGCTTAAAGGCAAAATTTTCAGGCATATTAAGGCGTGCGATCGACGATTGCAAAGGGTTCTAAACCCACACTGGATAGAATAGCATTGCACTATTGCTAAATGCTTGCAATAGAGAAGGAATTGCTATTCTAAGCCCGAGACAATGCTGAGACACTCACTTCGTTGCCTACTGCATTCCCTCAAATTCGTAGATGTGCCTGTTCCTAACTGATTCATTCCATCATTCAGCAACGCCAAAAGCCCTAATTCCGGACTGACGTAGGCTTAAATCTTTTCTCGCACTAAACTGGTAAGAAATGAATTTTTGCTGAGTATTTATACTCAGCAAAAAAGTGACATGCTCCTATTTGCAATTCACCACGACAGACAAAATCGAGCTAATCCTGGCTCAAATCCAGCCTTTGTAA
>JBBSFA010000591.1:0-3249 GCA_038239185.1 Elainellales cyanobacterium
GGCGATTTTCGGCATTTTTAGGCACAACAGATGGAGAGTGCAGAAATCCTGTACGGCTAATCAACCTGTTAGTGGCAATATCGCTAAGCATAGTGAATCTTGATTGTATCGGGGCAATCATGCCATTTTACCAGGGGGCTAGACAACGTTTAGTGATCGGGCAACCCCTTGTATGTGTGCCATCTGCTTGCAGTCTCGATCGCGTTTCCCGATAATTAATCTCAAATGCCTTTCACATCTTACAGAGAGACTCCTATGTTTTTTATCTTGCACTTCATCTTTTCTGGTCTACAAATTCTTGCATTTACGCTGATTGCCGGATTTGTTCTAGGGTTTCTGGGGCAAGAATTCAAGCTAGAGAAGGCGATCGCCGCAGAAACCAGCAAGAAAGAAGCCGATCCGGCAGGTTAAGGCTGGAAACTCAAGCAGAAGATTCTGTCGGCAAATCAGTTTACCGACAGAATCTTCTGCTCAGGAATGCTGCTTGCAGGAAGGCTACTTCTTATCGGTTGTGTCGGTTGGACTGCCCGACAGCGAAGAAACGATCGCTTTCTCGATGTCCACGATTTGCTTTTGTGCCTCCTCAGGCAGCAGATTGGTGAGCTTCAAGTCCCAGCCCAGCAGCACTTTCGCCTGTTCTTCTAGCCACAGAGACGCGACTTTGAACGGAAACAGCAAAATTTCGATCGACTTTGCCGCCAGTTTCTCAGGTTCAGGATTTTTCTCTAGCCAAATCCGAAATCCTGTGCCGCTTTGAAAGCCAACGCTCCAGACCCAGACCACTACCGCCGTCACAAACAGCAACAGCAGCAGCAGCAGCCGAGAGAGCTGTTTGAGCAGCTCCCACGTTTTGTGAGCCGCTTTTTGATAGATTGCGCCTGTGTCCTGATCGGATAGAGTTTGCCAAAATTCAGTTGCTTGATATCGAATAGGATTCATCGCAGTTCCCTTTTAAGTAGGGGTAAGTATACAGAAGCACCCAGCAATGCAGGAAGCAATATGCTAAGGAGTATGAATGATTTTTGTTCTTAAGCTTCCGTTACGCTTTCGTTAATAGGCTTGGCTTCTAAGGAACACACTGTTTTGATGAACGAACGTTACGTATCTGAACAAAACAGTTACAAAACTAGAAATCGATCGCTGAAAACGCTATTTTTCGATTAACGAAACAAAACTAGAATAGCAGCCATTATAATTCACCTAGCATAATTCACCTAGCCATTATTCATCTAGTTTATCTGAGGTAACAGACTCTAAACTTTTACTGATTTTGAGGTTAATTCGATCGCATCATTTGCTCCAGATTGAAATCGGTCACTCCTATTTCAAGCGGATTTTTGCGTTTGTTTTTATTCTTTCTGCCCCTGACTGTTTATCATACCCGATCGCTTGCTATGACTACTTTTCCTGGTTCTCCTCGACTCTTAAAAGGGGCGATCGTGGGGATTGATTCCCTCACTAAGCGACCTATTAGCACGATACCGTTTCAGTACAATCCAGAGACTCTAACGCGCACCCTGCAAATTCAAACCCTGGAAGGAGAGCAGACCAATCGGGTAGAAGCACTGCGGCTCAAGGGTGCGCCTGTCGAAACGATGCAGGTAGAAATTGAGATTGATGCCGTCGATCGCCTAGAAAAAGCTGAAATCAGCACAGTCACCTTGGGGATTCATCCTCAGTTGGCTGCGTTGGAACTATTGACCTATCCCGATACGATCCAGGTGGGACTCAACGCGCTAAAATCGGCTGTGGGAATGCTAGAGATTATCCCGACCGAAGCACCAATGACGTTACTGATTTGGGGGGTAAAGCGGGTATTGCCAGTCCGATTGACTAGCTTTAGTGTTACAGAAGAAGCCTATGATGCGAGTCTGAATCCAATCCGCGCTAAGGTTTCGCTGGGATTGCGAGTGTTGAACTACGATGATTTACCCTGGAGTAGTTTTGGGGCAAAGCTGTTCTTTGTACATCAGGTGCAAAAAGAGCTGATGGCGCAAATTGGAATTGCCACTTCGGCAGTGAATATTCTGCCTTAGCGGTTTGATGATACTCAACTTATACTTGCTCATTTGAATGGATATATTTTTATGTTTACCGAAACTAGCCGCTATGCTGCTATAGACACCGGACAGTTAACTACCCCAGATGGGCGATCGATTACCTATATCCGTCGTCGGTTTTTGCCGCAGGCAGAGAAGGTGTCGCTGCTGCTAGAGCGAACTGCCACCTCAGACGATCGCCTCGACTTAATTACAGCTCAGACGATCGGTGATCCAGAGCAGTTTTGGCGGATCTGTGATGCCAATAACGCGATGAATCCAGCGGAACTGTTGGCAGACCCGATCCAAACGCTCCGCATCCCGGCTCCGCAGTTTTAAAACCGCCCTCTTATTCAACCAAGTATTCAACCAAGGAGGCTGTGATGTTAGGGGTTCAGCTACTCCTGTTGATCGGTAAAACTGTGCCCATTCCTGCTCCTAACGAGCTGATCCAGGCTTTAGAGACGGTAGAAGTGACTCAAAACGACGAAGGGCGGTCTGGTTTTCAGATTACCTTTCGGGCAGGACGAGCCGGATTTAGAGACTTACTGGACGATCGCCTATTGCAAACCAGTCGGCTAAATCCGCTGAATCGGGTGATTATCGCCATGATATTCGGCGTGGTTCCTCAGGTAGTATTTGATGGGATTATCACTCACCGTCAGTTTTCGCCAGGAGCGCAGATCGGCGGCTCCACGCTGACTGTGACGGGCGAAGATGTCAGCATCATGATGGATTTGGAGGAGCAAATCCGCGAACATCCCGCCCAAAATGAGGTGGTGATCGCCAATAAGCTGATCGTGAGCTATGCCCAATATGGACTGTCGCCGTTGGTGATCCCGCCGCTCAGCTTTTCTGTGCCCAATCCAGTGCAGCGGGTTCCAGTCCAGCACGCTACCGATTTGGAGTATCTTAATCAGCTTGCAGAACTGGCTGCCTATGTGTTTTATGTGATCCCTGGTCCTGTGCCGGGTACTAATATTGGCTACTGGGGGCCACCCGTGCGAGCCGGATTGCCTCAGCCTGCGCTAACTTTCAATATGGGATCGGATACGAGCGTAGACTCGATCGCTTTCCAAGAAAACGTGCTGTCCGCCACCACATTTAAAGGTCAGATTCAGGATAGCCTCACCAACCGTAAACTGCCCGTGCGATCGTTTGTGCCGACTCGCCTGCCATTATCTAGAACGGCGCTGCTGAACCCGCCTCA
>JBBSFA010000592.1:0-3247 GCA_038239185.1 Elainellales cyanobacterium
TTACCAGAAGAGCAAGATCATGATTTACTCACGCTTTATCAGCGATCGCCCTTACCCATTTTTGTAGACGAGAGCTGCTTTACCAGTCGTGATATCCCCAAACTGGCAGACCGGGTGCATGGCATCAACATCAAGCTGATGAAATCAGGCGGGCTATCAGAAGCACTGCGGATGATTCACACCGCTAAAGCGCATGGATTACAGATCATGTTTGGCTGCTATTCTGACAGTGCGCTGTCTAACACCGCCGCTGCTCATCTGGCATCATGTGCCGATCATCTCGATCTCGATAGTCATCTCAATCTGATTAATGATCCCTTTACTGGAGCTGAGTTAAAAGACGGATGTCTGGTGCCCAACGATTTACCTGGACTGGGAGTGCAACATGCTAAAGCCTGACGATCGCGTTGCCATTCTGCTGCATGAGGGGTTACAGGGTGCTAAAGGCAAGACCGGACTCTCACTCTTGCGCTATAGCGATATTCCGATCGTGGCGGTGATTGACCAGCAGTGGGCGGGGGGTTCAGTCACAGAATTGACTGGAATCCAGCGTTCCGTGCCGATCGCTGCCTCTGTTGCTGACGCGATCGCCTACAAACCTACCGTGCTCAGCATCGGCATCGCTCCATCTGGGGGGGCACTTCCCGATGCCTGGTGGCAAGAGGTCAAGCAGGCTGTAGCGGCTGGTTTATCGATCGTCAACGGACTGCACACACCGATGTCTACCGATCTAGAACTGAGCAGTTTACTGCGACCCGGACAGTGGATCTGGGATGTGCGTCAAGAACCCAAGGGGTTGAGCGTCGGTACTGGGCAGGCGCGATCGCTCTCCTGTCTGCGAGTCTTAACCGTTGGCACAGATATGAGCGTCGGCAAAATGTCGGCAACGCTAGAACTCAATCAACTGGCTCAACAGCGGGGACTGCGATCGAAGTTTATTGCCACCGGACAGACGGGGCTGATGCTGGGGCATGATGGTGTACCCCTGGATGCGGTACGGGTCGATTTTGCAGCGGGTGCAATCGAGCAACTGGTCATGCGTTACGGCCCTGACCAGGATGTATTGTGGGTCGAAGGTCAGGGTTCGCTGATGAATCCGGCTTCAACGGCCACTCTGCCACTGCTGCGGGGCACCCAGCCTACCCATCTAATCCTCGTCCATCGGGCCCAACAAACCCACATCTATAACCTACCGCAAGTCCCGATTCCACCGCTGTCAAAGGTAATTCAGGTCTATGAAACGGTTGCTGCGGCTGGGGGGTCGTTTGCCGCGGCTCCAGTGGTGGCGATCGCCCTCAACACTCATCACTTAGATCAAGAAGCCGCTCAGATGGCGATCGAACAGGCTCAGCTTGAAACTGGGCTACCCTGCACCGATGTGATCCGGTTTGGAGCTGACCTGCTGCTCAATGCAGTTCTGCAAAAGATGTGAACGTGACCGATTAACGCAGCATGAAATCGGACTGTAGCGTCAGATTTAGGTCGGTTGCGGGATTAATCACTACAACCTGTACTTCTTCGCGGTGGGGCAGCAAGACCGATGCAAGTGCGCCTGCACCCGCGCCACCCAAAACTTCGAGAATGTTGATTCTGCCACCAAAAATTTCACCTAAAACCGCGCCTGCGGCAGCACCGATCGCCGCCCCTTTGAGAAGGTCAGGATTTGTGTTGCGGTTAATGGTTTCGGTGGTGGTGATTGCTTCTGAGGTGGCATTGATATCTAGCGATCGGGTGCCGCCTGGCGGAGTCACTGTCTTGGAGTAAAACCGCGTACCGCGCGTTTGATCAGGACGAAGCTCACCCTCAATTTGACTGCCTGCGATAATCAACACTGTGCCTCTGGCAGAGCGAACATCCTGGGCAACGGTCAACGTCACAGGTGATGTCTCCTCTGGTGTGACGATAATTTTCTCAGCTTTGTCATAACGGACTTGAATCACCGTCCCAGCCGGAACCCGCACTTGGGATGTGGGCTGTTGTGGAAAAAGCTGTGCGACCAGGAAAGGCTGAGTCTGAGGCTTAATCTGGGCAGTTGCCGCAGAAGACAGCAGCGGAAGTAGTGCGATCGAGGTCACACCGACTGCCATCAATAAAGCAGTTTTAGAGTACCAGCGCGTAGATATAAACATCTATAAAGCTCCAATTTGGTGAATGCTATAGATTCACTAGACCAACCCTGTATCAAAATGTTCCATTCTGTCAGATCACCTTGAGGTATGGGGAGTAACCTTGCGTTGAATAGCACTGACTTAAGGGCTTTAGATCCCCGGATTCTTCAAGAATCCGGGGATCAGATCACTCAATTGTTGCTTGTTTCAGCGTTATTCAACTTTGAGTTAGTTCATGAGCATCGCTTAGCCTTTGTCCAACCTGTTCAAAATTCCACAGGACTTTAGCCAAGGATGACTTATTGCCTCGGTAGTTGAATCAATGGCAGCCCCTGCTGCGGGTCTGAGTTTGCTGCTGGCTGATACTGCGATCGCACCAATAAACAATAGTTTGAGGAAAATCCTCTTGTTCATTCTATTCATCAATCCGCTCCTGATTCAGAAATTATTGGAAATCAACGCTGGCGATCGTCACTTAGTTGGGTTATTGGTATGAGCTAGATAAGGCTGAAAGCCTTGCTGCTCATTAGCAGTGTAAAAGGGAGGAACATAGGGGAAAGAAGCTTGATACCGTTGACTAGAGACAACCTCATCTGAAATAGCGGTGTTTGTTACCAGAGTCATCATCAAATCAAAAGTATCTTCTAGAAATGTGCGGCCGTTGAACTGATTCAACCCATAGTTTGCAGCCGTGCCAATGCGATAGGGCATGACATCGGGCAGAAGGCGTTGAGCAATCTCCTGTCCATAGTCAGTTGGGTTACTAACGGTCGTTCCCAACTGTGTGATTTTGCTAACGATATTGGCAATGTAGTCGCTGTACAAGGCCACATCATCTTTGGGATGCGTGCGGTTGTAATCTTCGGCACGATGGTCATCCACACGAAAAAACAAAATCATGATCAGAGGTTTGCCATAGCGATTGATTTGGATACGTTCTCCATCCTTCCAAATGTATGTTGCAGCCCATACACTAAGGGTCTCAGCCGGAAACTCAGAATTGGGCAATTCGAGCACAATGCTGGTGACATTGCGTCCGACTCCAAACACAAAGGCGCGATCGCCAAATGCACTCAAGTCGAGCTGATTTTGCTTAAACAGCGCGTTCTGAAATACGTCTAATGCGTGAGCATCTGCAA
>JBBSFA010000593.1:0-3246 GCA_038239185.1 Elainellales cyanobacterium
AGATCTTGGCGCGTCCAGAAGGCGTTGTCCCGACCGATTCTCCCGATCGCGAACTGTTCAGCCTCTTGTCAGACTTCTATCTCAACCCTGCACCGCCCCAAGCGAGAGCAGAAGAAGAGCTAGATCTGATGATGGTCTAAATCAAGTGATGGTCTAAGTCAAGGAGCGCTTAGAATTGGAGATCGTGCATTTGAGTTACGAGTTTTGAACTTTAAGTGGAATCGATCGATTTCAACTTCACAATTCATAACTGACGACTTTCTAAACGATCCCCAATTCCTGGCTTCTATGAACATCGAGTACCTCCGCAAAACGCTGAAGGCGCAGTGGCTGAATTACTATCGCGAAAATCGCAGTTGGCTGACGCGGCTGGGCATTTGGGTGAACTGTGACGGCAAACGACGACCTTCTTCGAGCTTCATTCTTGGGACGTTAACCACGCTGGAACCGCAATTGCTGCACATCCTGCCGCTGGTGGTCGATCTCAGCAGCAACCCCGATCGAATCATTTTGGCTTTGGGGCTGAACTTTAACCCGGATGAGGAAATAGAGGCGATCGGCGAACTCGATCGCTCCTCGGCGCGGAGTCTGCCTGCTTCCAAAGTGACGGCGCTGCCAAACGGTCAGACTGCTTCTCAGCCTCAGAGACAGACTGAGAGCGCTCCAGAACTCCGTTCAGCTAAATCAGAGGTAGCCACGCCGCCGTCCCGTCCTCCTCAACCTGACCCAGCCAAAACTCAAGTCACAGTTCCGGTGAGAAAGATCGTTGATCCACCAGAGCCAGCGTTAGAGACAAGTCAAGCGGAGACGAGTCAAGCTAGGGCAAAACAGAGCGCCAAGCCAAACGCTGGAACCCAGCCGGGGGCTGAGAACAAGCCAGATACGGCTAAACCGTCCGGAGTGCCAGACTTGCCAATCGATCGCCCTAGCCGCTTTCCACCCAACGGCAGTACCACGCCAGATCACCGCCTTGCGTCCCGTCGCCCCCCGATCGATACTGCGACTCTCTCTGCCGGACAGCTCCCCGATCGCGATCCCAGTGACCTAGATTCCACCGCCCAGCCTGCTGAAGATGCCCGGATCTAACTTGAATTTTTCCTTGCTTGAATTTCTCCTTATAAACTCAACTCCTTAAAACCCAAGAGAACCAGACCATGACCCTTGCAGACTCCCAACCCCAAACGCTTGAGTTTGAGTGCGAAACTGGCAACTACCATACGTTTTGCCCGATTAGCTGCGTCGCTTGGCTCTACCAAAAGATCGAAGATAGCTTCTTCCTGGTAATTGGCACTAAAACCTGCGGCTATTTCCTGCAAAACGCGATGGGCGTGATGATCTTTGCCGAGCCGCGCTACGCGATGGCAGAGCTGGAAGAAGGCGATATTTCGGCGCAGCTCAATGATTACGCTGAGCTAAAGCGGCTGTGCGACCAGATCAAACGCGATCGCAATCCCTCGGTGATCGTCTGGATTGGTACCTGCACGACTGAGATCATCAAAATGGACTTGGAAGGACTCGCACCCCGACTGGAAGCCGAGATTGGGATTCCGATCGTGGTCGCGCGGGCGAATGGCTTGGATTATGCCTTTACGCAGGGCGAAGATACGGTACTGGCAGCAATGGCACAGCGTTGCCCCGACAAGGCAGTCGGGACTGAAGCCGAGAAAGCCGATCGCAACGCCATTCAAAAGCTGCTCAACTTTGGTCGCAAGAAAGAAGATGTCGCGGCAGACCAAGCCGAGTATGCAGACCATCCGCCGCTGGTGCTGTTTGGTTCTTTGCCCGATCCGGTTGTGACTCAACTGACGTTGGAGTTGAAGAAGCAAGGCATCCGAGTCGAAGGCTGGCTACCCGCCAAGCGCTTTACCGAACTGCCCGTTCTGGAAGAAGGATATTACGTGTCTGGGATCAATCCGTTCCTGTCTCGCACTGCCACCACGCTGATGCGTCGCCGCAAGTGCAAGCTGATTGGCTCCCCATTCCCGATCGGTCCGGACGGCACTCGTGCTTGGCTTGAAAAAATCTGCTCGGTGTTCAACATTGAGCCACAGGGCTTGGCAGAACGCGAGGCACAAGTCTGGGAAAACCTGGAGGATTACGTCAAGCTGATTCGCGGCAAGTCGGTGTTCTTGATGGGCGATAACCTGCTGGAAATTTCGCTGGCGCGGTTTTTGGTGCGCTGCGGCATGACGGTTCAAGAAATCGGCATTCCTTATATGGATAAGCGCTATCAAGCGGCAGAGCTAGCATTCTTGGAGCAAACCTGTCATGAGATGGGTGCGCCGCTGCCGACGATCGTGGAGAAGCCCGATAATTACAACCAAATCCAGCGGATCTACGATCTGAAGCCGGATCTGGTAATCACAGGCATGGCGCACGCGAACCCACTGGAGGCGCGCGGCATCAATACCAAGTGGTCGGTAGAGTTCACCTTCGCCCAAATCCACGGTTTCACGAACGCTCGTGACATTCTGGAGCTGGTGACTCGTCCGCTGCGTCGCAATAACTCGCTGAAGGATCTGGGCTGGGATAAGTTGGTGAAAGAAACCGCGAAGATTTAAGTTCACAAATGATTGGTGACTGGGGTAGAGATTATCTACCCCAGTTTTTTGCTTAGATTTATTCTCGCCGCTCAAACCAGTGTTGAATCCCATTGGCTAGCGCATCTGCCAGCTTTTTTTGGGCTTGCGGATCGGTCACCCACTCAAACTCTGTGGGGTTGGTCATGAACCCTAGCTCCAGCAGCGCGGCAGGTGCAACCGTGGGGCGAGTCAGGGCAAGGTTGTCCCAAAACACGCCATAGGAAGGACGATCGAGCGTTCGGATCAAATAGTTGTGCAGGAACAGGGCGAGGCTATGCGCCTGAGCGTTATACCAAAAAGCTCCCACCCCGCTCGTATGCTCTGCATCGCCGTTGTCGGGGAGGGCGTTGTAGTGGAGGCTGAGGGCGATCGTAGGCTGAAGCCGATTAATCATGTCGGCGCGATCGTTGGGATACAAATCGATATCAGCTTCGCGGGTCATATGAACAGTCGCCCCTTTGGCAATCAGGCGATCGCGCAGCAAATTCGCTACGGTCAAAGTCACTGATTTTTCGGGGTAGCCAGTGGGACCGCGTGACCCCAGATCTTCGGGACCGCCATGACCTGGATCGAGCAAAATACTCACGCCTGATAAGGGCAGGTGCCTGCTGACCTGCGGTGGATGCTTCAGCGACAGGATCAGCGTTGTGCCCTCGTAGCGCAG
>JBBSFA010000594.1:0-3239 GCA_038239185.1 Elainellales cyanobacterium
GGGCTTTATGGACTATGACTACTGGCGACTCCAGCAGGCAGATGCGCTTGCCAAACGGGTCTTGCGAGAAAAAGAGGCGCGTCAAGCTCTGACTCAGGCGCAAAAGCTCGCTAAGGGCAACGATCCAGCCAAGCTGGGAGAGGCGATCGCCGCACTTCAGGATATCCCAATGGGCACAATGGCATCACCAGAAGCCGTCGCCAATCAGCAGCAGTGGAGCCAAGCGCTACTGGCATGGGCATTGCAGCAGTGGCAGCAGGGGCGGACTGATGATGCCCTGATCGCCGCTCAGGCAATTCCCTTTGATCCGACTCTGCCGCCAGCCGGAAAAGACCTGATTCAACTCAGTCAGGCACAGCAGCAGATGAGCAATCTGACTACCTTGCCGATCGCAGAACAGCTTTGGCATTTGCTAGAAGCGACCGCCGCTGTGCAGCAAATCGGCACAGACAGCGCTTTCTATGCCGATGCCCAGAAGCGATCGCAGTCCTGGTCAGATCAGCTTCAGGATGTGACCCAGCTCCAGTTTGCGGATCTGCTTGCCACCTTGGGCGATCGGACTTCTCTGCAAGCCGCGATCGAGCGCGCCAGTCAGATCGACCGCGATCGTCCGGGTCGCCTGACGGCGCAATCGCTGATTGCCCGCTGGCAGCAGGATTTGCAAAAGCTGAGCGATCGCCCCTATCTGACTCGCGCCGAGGCAATGGCGACCTCTGGCGATCGGCAAGACTTGCAGCAGGCGATCGCCCAAGCTCAGGTGATTCCCACCAGTCATCCGATCTGGGAAGAGGCACAGACGCAGATTCTCAAATGGCAGACTCAAACTGAAGTGCTGGAAGATCGACCGCTGCTGGATAGCGCGATCGCCCTGGCGAAGCAAAACAAGCTGGCTGAGGCAATCCAAATCGCCGGAAAGATTCATGGCGATCGTGCCCTCTATGATCAGGCGCAGGCGCAGATTCAGGTCTGGCAGGCACAGATTCGCAGAATCCAAATTGCTCAAGATCAGCCGATTCTGAATCAGGCAACTGCACTTGCCGATCGAGGTCATTTGACAATGGCGATCGAACTTGCCGATCGAATTCAGCCGCATCGGGAACTGTATGACCAGGCACAACAGTCGATTAAGGCATGGTTAGAGGAACGCGATAGCAGTGCCAGAATGGATAGCACAGAGGAGACAGATAGCGACAGTCAAGGGGACAGCGGCAACGAGGGAGATAGTTCAGATTCGGCACAATAGCAGCGCCGCTGGTCTAAAAATCTGATTTCAGTCTAAAGCGTCGAAATTTCAGCCAAAATTGCGGTGTTTTGGGCTTAGATATCATTCAGTCTCTAGGGCAATAATGAACGTTAAATTAGGAATGAAAGTTTTGTAGGATGCGTTAGACGCTAGCCGTAACGCATCAATCCCTGATAATGATGCGTTACGCCGCGCTAACGCATCCTACGCAAAATTGGGGGATTAGATCTATGTTCCTGAGTCCAAGCGATCGCCAAATCATCAAGTGCAACAAGGGCAACTGTACTGTAAGGTCGCTGCACTGTAGGATTGCCCAATACAATTTTTAACAGCGGTTCTGATCGCAACAGTTTTTCAGTAATGGCTTTTCAGTAACGGCTGATCGGTTTAGCGCAAATGGTGCGGTGTGAGACGGGGAGTCATGGCAGAGCAGCAATTAAATTCCGAAACGAGTAAGAAGCGATTTTCCAAACTTTTTTCCAGACGCAGCCAATCTGTCCCAAGACACGCTGGCAAAAGGTCTGCGCCCAAAATAATGCCCACGACTGAAGGCGTAAAGCAGAAAACATTACCCCAGCCAAAATCGCCTCAGCCACCCGACCCGATCGATCCCCAGAAACCTGCTCAGAAAACTCCACCGCCCCCCAATCGCCATCCTTGGCGCTGGTCGCTGCTGGCATTGGCAATACTGGGGATCGTCGGCGGCATGGGCACGACCGCCGTGGTGTGGCTGGTGACGCTGCCGCCGCCGCCCGATTGTGCCCATCCCGCCAAGCTCACGCTGGATGGCGAACGGCTCTACTGTGCCCGCGAAGCCGCGCGATCGGGCGAATTGCCCAAGCTGATTGCCGGACTGGATCTGGTCAAACATTGGGACAAAGACCATCCGCTGCAAAGCGAAGCCAAAAAACTGCAAGAAGAATGGTCGGCGCAACTGCTGCGGATCGCCCGTGGCAAGGTGATGCAAAGCGATCTCAAAGGTGCGATCGCCATCATCAGCCACATTCCCAAGTCCACAAAAGCTTACAGCGCTGCCCAAGAATCACTGGCGTACTGGAACAAGCAGTGGAAAGCCGGAGAAGCGGTCGTTGCCAAAGTCCATGCCTCCATGAAGCAGCAGAAATGGGACGATGCTTACCAGCAAATGCGGCTGCTAGACGACTTTAGCCAGGACTACTGGCGGATTACCCGCGCAGGTCAACTTGCCCAACAGCTTGGCGCTGAGCGGCAGGCTTGGCAGGTCTACAACCAGGCTAAAAAGGTTGCAGAAGACGGGACTGCGCCGCATTTGAAGCAGGCGATCGTCTTATCGCGGCAGGTGCCCTCTCAGACCTTTGCTGGAGCTGATGCCAAGGTGCAGGTGCAGAAGTGGAGTCAGGCTTTGCTGGCGATGGGCATCGGCAAATGGCTCCATGGCGATACCACCTCGGCGGTAATGCTGCTACGGCTCCCAGACGACATCCAGCCTACGCCCGAAATTGCCGATCTGCTTCAGTTTGGCAGCGCTTATCGCTTAGCGGGTCAGGTCAACTCCCGCTGGTTGCCCTCGCTGTCGCAAATCTGGGACATGAGAGAGGCGATCGCGGCAATTCAGCAGGTTAAGCCAAGCAGCATATTCTACAGGCAAGCCAAACTCCACCAGCAAAGCTGGCAAGCCCAGCTTCAGGACATGGTTCAACTCCAGTACGCGACCGCGACCGCTAGCCTGGGACAGCGATCGAGTTTGCAGTTCGCGATCGCCCAAGCCAAAGAAATTGGCGTAAATCGTCCCCGGCGCGGACAGGCGCAAACCTTGATTTCCTTCTGGGTGGATGAGGTCGAGCGTCTGGAAGACCAGCCCTACCTGTCCCAAGCTGAGGCACTCGCCAAATCCGACAAAATTCCGGATCTGAAGACCGCGATCGCCATCGCCAGCCAGATTGCCCAAGGGCGCTCTCTACGGGGACGATCGCAAGATCTGATTGCCACTTGGCGCGATCGGATTCAAACGATCGAA
>JBBSFA010000595.1:0-3236 GCA_038239185.1 Elainellales cyanobacterium
CCGAGATGGCGATCGCGATGTACAGCTGCGGCGCCACGACCTTGCCGGTCTGACCGACCTGCAGATCGTTGGGCACCATGCCGGCGTCGCACGCCGCGCGCGACGCGCCCATCGCTCCACCGAGGAGATCGGCGAGCGCGGCGACCTGTTCGAAGTTCTTGCCTTCCTTCATGCCGCGTCCGCCCGAGACGACGATCTTGGCTTCGGTCAGCTTTGTCAGATAGGTTGCCTGCATCAGCATGGGTTCTTGGGTAATGTAGCCCGTCCAGCGATCGGGGTTTTGCGGATCTGCGCCTCGGTAGCGGCTCTGGAAGAAAGCAATCACTGCATCGTAGTCCAGATCCATCTGCGATCGCGATTTGCCCTGCGCTTCAAAGTAGCGATAGATGAACTCCTGCGAGGCTTCCCAGTCGTTGTTCCAAAGCCCTTCTGTCTTGAGCCTGTCAATGTCTGCTTGGGAAGGGCGAAACGCACCCTGGGTGAACTGCTCAACGGTGTCTGACAGAGCGCGGCGGTAAGAGCCGCCGACATCTCGAACCACTCCATCAATATCAAAGACAGCGATCGCAGCGTTCATATTTTCTCCGGTTGGGCATCTTTCGTAGCTATGCCTTAATATAAAGGGTTGTAGAGTACAGGGAACAGCCTGGGGCTGTCTGGAGGTTTATTTGTCCAAGTTTATTTTGAAAGTTCTTTGGTTAGATAAAGACGTAGCGCTAGCAGTGGATCAAATTGTCGGCAAGGGCACAAGCCCGCTGACCTCTTATTTTTTCTGGCCCCGTAATGATGCGTGGGAACAGCTAAAAGGCGAACTTGAAGCAAAGCATTGGATTTCTGAAGTCGATCGGATTGAGCTGCTAAATAAAGCCACAGAAGTAATCAACTACTGGCAGGAAGAAGGAAAGCGGCAGACCATGACGGAAGCTCAAGCGAAGTTTCCAGAAGTTGCTTTCACAGGCAGCAACTAGCTTATAAGGCTAGTGGATTTAATCATCTGCAATACTGTGTAGGATGCGTTAGCGCAGCGTATGGATCGCCCTTAGGGATTATTGATGCGTTACGGCTAGCGCCCAACGCATCCTGCAAAACTGGTGCAAGACTGGCGCAAGATGTGAGGTAAGCTATTTTGCAATCCGCTTTGAAATCTGGACGAGACCCCTCCCCCTGCCGATGCCTGACCCTGAATCCAATCCGCCGCCCCAAAATTCTTCGTCGCAGCCAAATTCAATGGGAAAATCGAACGGTTCCGCTGCACCTATTCAAGACCCTTATCAGCCCAAACCCGAAAACCCCTGGCTAGAAGCCGCCAAAACGATCGGACTTAGCCTGCTGCTGGCCTTTGGGATTCGTCAGTTCATTGCAGAAGCGCGCTACATTCCTTCAGAGTCGATGGTTCCAGCGCTCGTGATTGACGATCGCCTGATGGTCGAAAAAATTAGCTATCTGCTGCATCCTCCCCATCGCGGCGATATCGTAGTGTTTTGGCCACCAGAAAATGTGGCGGAAGCCTGCCACAGTCCTAGCACTCACCGGGATGCTTTCATTAAGCGGGTGATTGGGCTACCGGGTGATACAGTGCAGGTGCAAAACGGCAAGGTTGCGATCAATGGTCAACCGCTTCAGGAAAACTACAAGCTGTTTATTCGGCTGGGCGATCAGGTACAGGTCAAGCACGGAGCCGTTTTCATTGAAGATCAGCCCCTAGCAAACTATGAGGCTGCTGCTGTCCCGCCTGCTGGCACTTGGGGTCCTAAAGTAGTACCGCCGAACTCCTATTTTATGATGGGCGACAACCGCAACAATAGCTGCGATAGCCGCATCTGGGGCACTGTGCCTAGCAAAGATATTATTGGGCGAGCGGCTTTCCGGTTTTGGCCGCTCGATCGCCTGGGCGGGCTGGGAAATTAGCCCCTACAGCCAATTTCCCAGCAAAACGTGCAGGGGCGATCGAACTGAGAAGCCTCAAGGGTGCTAGATCCCCGGCTTTTAAAAAAGCCGGGGATCTGATCTCGACAGGTTTTTATGTCCACCTATTGATCTATGGCTCTAAGCACTGAAATACTTTGCTGCCGGATGATAAGCCACGATCGCAGTGGTCGATTGCTCTGGATAAATCTGCTCACTTTCATCCATGTGCAGCCCGATCCGCTCTGCGCCCAGCAGCTCTAGCTGTTTGTACTGGTCGTGGATGTTGGGGCAGGCAGGATAGCCAAAGCTATAGCGCGATCCCTGATAGCGCTGCGCCAAAATATCGCGAATGTTGTCCGGCTCCAAGTCGCCGTACCCCAGTTCGCGACGGATGCGGGCGTGTGTCCATTCGGCAAGCGCTTCTGCAACCTGTACCGCCAGCCCGTGGAAGTAAAGGTAATCGGTGTACTGGTTCGACTCAAACAGCCCTTTGGCAAAGGCTGTCGCCACCTCGCCCACGGTCACCGCCT
Source organism: Elainellales cyanobacterium (assembly GCA_038239185.1). Classification (GTDB taxonomy): domain Bacteria; phylum Cyanobacteriota; class Cyanobacteriia; order Elainellales; family Elainellaceae; genus FACHB-886. Next base: position 2,439 of record JBBSFA010000595.1, read on the forward strand.
GCATCGGGAATACATCGATTGCCCCTGAGTCTTGAGTCGCAAAGAAATCTGCGATGCATAGCCGCCGCATCGATCGCTGGCGCGGAAAATTGAATGTGGCGATCGGTGCAGTCCGGTCTAATGTCGCAGGATCGTAGAGATGCAAAGCATTCCCAGTAGAGGCACAAGGGAAATAGCCGTAGACGACCTGCGGATGCAGCAGATTTTCGGCGATGATCCGCTGTTTCCAGGTTTCCAGGATTGGGTAGACCTTTGCCTGCAAAAACGCATCATACTCTTCGCGCGATTGCTCTTTGGGCTTACGGAACTGCCACTGTCCGGCAATCAAAGCCTGCAAATCCAAATAGCCAAACAGCTCTTCCAGCGAAAGATCCGCAGGTCGCAACACTTGCGTTCCCCAGAACGGCGGCGTGGGGCGATCGAGATCCAAAGTCACCGCCTCCGATCGCCGGGTATCTTCGGGCAACGGCTCAGTCACAATAGGCTGAGCTAAATCTTGCTCCACTGCCTCTATGACAGACTCTACTGCTTCCTCGCCCAAAAATCCCTTCAGATCGTCCCACTGTCCTTCTGCCTTGGCGGGCATCAGCTTATCCATAAAGTGGAGATCGGAAAAGGCATCTTTGCCATAGACCACGCGACCCTTGTAGGAATTTTGACAGTCTTCATGCACAAATTTTGGGGTCAAAGCCGCGCCGCCCAGAATGACTGGAACCGTGATGCCGCGATCGTTGAACACCTGCAAATTCTCTTTCATAAAGGCAGTCGATTTCACCAGCAGTCCGCTCATGGCGATGC
>JBBSFA010000596.1:0-3233 GCA_038239185.1 Elainellales cyanobacterium
ACATTGCATCGGCTGGGGATGCCCAGCACCAGCACCATGATGTCTGGACATATTGAAACGCCCGAACAGCAGATGCGGCATTTTGGCAAGCTGCGATCGCTCCAGCAAGCCTCGCGGCAGGCGGGATACACCGGATTCACCGAGTTTATTTTGCTGCCCTTTGTCGGGCAAGAAGCGCCTAAACCTTTGCGACGGCGAGTCGGTCGGGATCAGCCCGTCCTGTCAGATGCGCTGTTGCTGATGGCGATCGCCCGCATCTTTTTGGGCAACTGGATTCCGAACCATCAGCCGAGCTGGGTCAAGCTGGGATTAGCAGGCGCAACAGAAGCGCTGACCTGGGGCTGCAACGACATTGGCGGCACCTTGATGGAAGAGCATATCACCTCAATGGCAGGGGCGATCGGCGGGACTTGCATGGAACCGGAGACTTTGCGATCGGCAATTGAATCGATCGGGCGATCGGCAGTGCAGCGAGACACGCTGTATCACTGGCTCTAGTGCCACTGGCTCTAAGGCACTGGTTCTAAGGCACTGGTTCTAAGCCCTTGTGTATCCACTGATTCCGACAGTTATTTCAACTACCCGCAAGCCCTTGACGAGGGTTATATAATTAGGCAAATCTTTTTCACATGCTCATAGCAGTTAAGGTTAGTTACCAATAACTTCTCATAAATGATGTTGCACCGAAGAAGTTCCTCAGTCCTAGCGCTGACCTTATTTCTTGCCCTGTCGGCTGTTCCCAAATTCCAAGCTGCCGCCTATAAAGCCTCCCCCTTATTGGTGCAAGCTCCCGCTTCACCCACTTTCAAGCTTCCAGACAACATCGCCAAAGATACGATCGTCAAGATAGACGGCTCAACTAGCCTGGAGTCAGTCAACCAGGCTTTGAAGCAGCGCTTTGAGCAGCAATATGCTGGAACGCAAGTGCAGACCAGCTATTCCGGCACATCTGCCGCCCTGCAATCGGTTCTGGACGGCAAGATTGATCTAGCAGCGATCGGTCGTCCTTTAACCGATGCCGAAAAAGCCCAAGGGTTCACGGCTGTGCCGATCGCGCGTCACAAGATTGCCATTTTTGTCAGCCCAGAGAGTCCATTTCAGGGCGATATTACCTTCGAGCAGTTTGCCCGGATTTTTCGGGGCGAAATCACCGATTGGTCAAAGCTAGGCGCAGGATCGGGCGGCGCATCGGGCGCAATTCAATTGATCGATCGCCCCAACAGCAGCGACACGCGCAGCGCGTTTGACAACTATCCTGTGTTTCAGAAAGCCCCTTTCCAGACGGGCGCAAACGCGACGCAGGTTGCAGAAGATACTACCGACGCAGTAGTCAAAGCGCTGGGCAAAGACGGCATTGGCTATGCGAGCGCCGATCAGGTACTCGATCGGAAAGATGTCCGCATTGTGCCCATGCACAAAACCCTGCCGACTAACCCTGCCTATCCGTTTTCGCAAGCGCTAATCTACGTCTATAAAAATCCGGCAAGTCCGGCAGTGCAAGCCTTCTTGGGGTTCGCCACAGATGCTAGCAATCAGCAGGCGATCGAGGCGGCAAGCGCTGCGGGGGCAGTGGGAGCGATCGGCGCAACTGCTCCAACCGAGACTGCGACTCTGACCCCCACTGAATCGGCTAGCCCTGCGGCTGCTCCTGAGGTGATTGCTGCATCGCCCACTGCATCTCCAGAAGTGATAGCGGCAGCAAGTCCGGCTCCAACTCCGGCAGCACCACAAAAAGACTGGTGGCTGCTGTTGCCTTTAGTGCTGGGCATTGGCGGATTGGTCTGGTGGCTCAAGAGTCGGCAAAAAACACCACCGCCTCTCACTGCTTCGCCGCCCCCTGCTGCACCTACAACACCTTTGGCGGCACGGGCAGGTTCTGTGATCTCTGCCGATCGCTCTACTAGTGAGCCTACGATCGCTGATCCGGTAACAGCCGAGCGTGTAGGAGCTGAACCCGCGCTAGGAATTGCGCCGTTGGCAGGCGGATTGGCAGCAGGTGGAGCCGCGATCGCCGGAGCGGGAATGCTTGCAGGCGGGTTGGCTCAGCAGCACAATAGCCGGATTATTCTAACGCCCCGCAATGCTGAACAGGCTTATGCCTACTGGGAAACGCCAGAAGCGCATAAAGCTGAACTCCGGCAGCAAGGCGGTCAAGATCTGAAGCTGCGCCTGGATGATGTTACAGATTTAGCTGCCGATACAGAGTCGCCGCACAGCGTTCTACAGTTTGATGTCTCTGAAACGGATGCCGATCGCCATGTGCCCATCCCGATTGCCGATCGCGATTACATCGCAGACATCGGCTATTTAACCGCTGACGATCGCTGGCTCAGCTTGGCGCGATCGGCTCCTGTGAGAGTCTCTGCTGATCCCCCAGTTCCCCTAGAACCGCTTGAGCAAGTTGCGATCCCCCCTGAGCCAGCCTTGCCTGAGCCAATCCCCCCCAGTCACATTGTTCTAACTCCGCTCAGCACCACTGAAGCCTATACCTACTGGGAGACGCCTGCCGCTGCCAAAGCAGCCCTACAGCAGCAGGGAGGCAACGCCTTAACGCTTCGCATTTGTGATGTCACAGATCTTGAGCCTGGATTGCTGCCCCATAGCATTCAGTCTTACCCCTGTGCCGAAACAGATACCGATCGCCATGTGCCCATCCCCGCTAGCAATCGGGACTACGTGGCAGAAATTGGCTATTTGACAGCCGATAACGAGTGGCTTTTGCTGGCAAAATCCGATCCCGTCTTAATTCTGCCAGCGTCCGCAGAACTGACTGAGGCGATCGATCCTGCCTTGATTGAGTCTGAGCCAGTTGCCTCAGAGCCTGCTTTGATGGAGCCGACTAGTCGCGGAGCTGAAGCGATCGAAGCTTTGCCCCCGATCGAGGCTGAGCCGATCGCTGAACCGATTATTGAGCCAGAACCGGAAGCAAATACACCTGACGCTGCTTTAGGCGCGGCTGCACTGGCAGCAGGTGCAGGACTGGCAGCAGGTGCAGGACTGGCATCAAAAGCCTGGGTGACTCGCGAACCCGATCCGTCGGAAGCGCCGATCGAGCCAATTGAACCGATCGCAGAGCCAACTGTTATTCAAGCGCCGACCGTTGTTCAAGCGCCAACTGTAATTCAACCTGATGCTCAAACTGAAGTAGAAGCCGCCAGGTTCGACGTTGGGCGATCGGATCTGAGTATGGCAGCTTTGGCATCGGTAGATGAAGGCTTGCCCGATCTGCCGTC
>JBBSFA010000597.1:0-3230 GCA_038239185.1 Elainellales cyanobacterium
AAATCCCCGGATTCTCGAAGAATCCGGGGATTTGTACCTCACAAGGCGCGTAATTAGGCGCTGATGGTCGGCTTATACAAAGCTTCTCGCACCGCCGTCATGGCAGTGACCAGACGATCCATCTCTTCTTTAGTGTGTAGCGCATTCGCAGTGATCCGGATGCGCGGCTTGGCAATGAACCAGATTGGCGACACCCAGATGCCGTGCTCGAACATGAGCTGACGCGCATAGTCCTTCGGATTAAGATCGGGCGGCAGCAGGACTGGCACAACGTTTGTTTCACCGATCGCCTCAAAATCATGCTCTACCAGGCGCGATCGCAAATAGCGGGTATTCTCTTGCAGGCGTTGCACTAGTTCTGGATGGCGGCGAACCTGCCGGATGCTTTCTAGTGCAGCAGCAGTCAGCGGTGGAGCCAAGGAGCAAGTGCCGATCGAAGTGGGGGAAACATCTAGGAGCGGCTTTAGTTCGGCAACATGGGTGCTAATGGCCGCGCCGACCGATGCGCCAAACTTGGAGAAAGTAGTCATGATCAGCGGAATTACGCCCCGCTCGATCGCATACTGGGGCAGAATGCCGTAGTGCTCGTAGATGCCGCGACCCGTTGCGCCGATCGCGCCGCTGGCGTGGGCTTCGTCCATGACCAAAACGCTGCCCTCGTAATTCGAGAGAATCTCGATCATCTCCGGCAGCGGAGCCATGTCGCCATCCATTGAAAATACGGCATCCGAGATCACCATGAGCCGATCGTCGGGGCGCGCATAGCGCTGGAGCTTGCGCGCGAAGTCTTCCATATCGCAGTGGCGATAAGCGCGAACGCGAACGCGCGGGCTATGCCCAAACAGCTTGCCGGAGCGCGTGCCGGAGTTGGCGATCGCTGAGACAATGCAGCCGTGGTTCAGCACATCGGTCAGAATCAACGTCTCGCGCGTGTGCTGGAAGCCTGGAACTGGAATGGCTAAATGGCAGAAGGCATCCATCAGTGCCTGCATTGCCATCCAGGCATTGAGAAACAACTGCGTGTGATTTAAATGCTTAAAGGCAGACACTTCGTCTTCTAGCTGACGATGCAGGTCAATGCGACCGCTCAACACTGAGGTAGAACTATTAGAAGTACCGTAGGTGAGGATGGCATCGATCGCTGCCTGCTGCACCGCTTTATTTTGCGTTAATCCCAGCACATCATTGGTACAGAAGGTGAGAGCCGTTCGTCGAAGGCCCGTCGCAGCCTCCTCAATATCTACAAGATTCCCGTCCTTCTTGCCGTGCGAGATATACTCGTCCGGGTCTAGCTCACTCTCGTACCAGCGCTGAACGTACTCTTTAACAACTTGCACAATAAATTCCTCTCACCTTCTGTTAGGTCGCTTACTTTGCTCTAGCTCAACGGCAGATGCCTCGCTGTGGGGGGTTGGAATGCCCCGCCTGAGTCCAATGCGCGATGAGAGAGATTTGGATAACTGCGATTGTGTCATTGAAACTAGCGCCATTAGATCTGGCAGCCTGACGACCTTTAACCTGCACTTAGCACGAGCAAAATTTGCATATTCCACTCTGCCATAAACGGGCGATCGCGAATAGTAGAGTTGGTACAGTTGCGCTACAGTCACAGGCTTAGCAGTCATGGGCACTACAATTACGGGCACTACAGTTAGGGGGCTACGGGTCTGCGGTCGATTGAGGACTACCGACTGGCAGGGATGTCCCGTTTGGCGTTAGCCCATTTGAGTTTTGCATAAACTGTTCATATTGCCGGACAATTAGACGTTGCAGCGCAATGATGGCAGGATTGATTTCGATGTAACGCCGCTTGGAATTTTTCAAGTAAATTCGCTGTTCGCTTTCCATCATTTCAATGTCTTGATTGAGGAAACGATGCAGCAGAAATCGAGGAATTGCCCAACTCAAAATCGGTCGCAGCGGGTTTAGCAGCCATTTGGGTAGGCGAACCCTGAAGAAGAACAGTGCAAACGATCGACTCTCGGCTTTGTCTACCGGCAGACGCATCAAATAGAGCGATGAGATGCCTTGTAGGGAAGTCGAGTAATGAGGATAGCGATACTGAATCGTAATCGGAATCGTGGTGACTTGATCGGCGCGATCGGTTAGCCCCAGAAACTTCGCCATTTGCCCCTTATACGACACCTGATATTCAGCCCGAACCAAATCGCTAGTTTCCTTCAGGTCAATCAGCGTCGGGTCAAACCAGCCTTGCAGATCTTCGTGCAGGAAGCCGTGAAACACATCCATCGCATTCTCATTACAAATCGAGAAGTGCGCCTGGAAACGCGCCGTCACGGGCACCATCAGCCAATCTGGGTCTTGGTATTCCGGTATCTCCAGCACGGGCTGCGCCTTTGCCAGAGCGGCATCGCCTGGAAACAGCCAGACTAAGCCATATTTTTCCTGCACCGGATAAGCCCGCGCTTTGGCACAGGGCAGCTTTTGCCCTTCCGGTAGATAGGGAATGCGGACACAATCGCCTGTTTCGCCGCTAAACTCCCAGCCGTGGTAGGCGCAGGCAAGCTGTTTGCCGTGAACTTTGCCGCGATGCAGTTCGACTCCCCGATGCGGACAGGCGTTTTCTAGAGCGTGCAGATCACCTGCGGCATCGCGGTAAACGGCGATCGACTGCTGCCAAACCACGACAGGTACGATTTTGTCCGCTTTGAATTGGGTTGCCCAGCCGACCGGATACCAGTGGTTGGGATTGATACCCACTTCCCGAATTTTGTTCTGGACGGTCTGACTCTTCAGCGCTGTCGTCAGCTCTTTAGCCACCAGCTCTTGGGCTGTCAGTTCCGATGTCGCCAGTTCCATAGTCTTCACCCTAACCGTTATCAATCTAGTCACGAAAGCGATCGCTGTGAACCGTCTTGCTAGGGACAGCTTTTCTGCGAACAATCTTGCTGTGGAAGGTCTGACTGTAAACAGCTTGACTGTAGACGATCTTGACCGTCTGTCAGCCGATTTAGTTCCACATCACATCACGCAACTTAAACCGTAACAGTACTTACTGTAAATAAATGCTAATGGGAGTCACTTTAGCAGGAAGCGGGCGGATCTGGATAGGGGATCGGTTTGTGCCTCAGGGCAAACGCATCTTATTCGAGCAAGACCTTGAGCAAGTAGTCTTCATCCCACCCTGCCCGCAGTCGCTTGTTCTTGATGCCGAGTTTTGCAGTGGTCTCTTGAGTCAGTAAGTTGAGGGCAATGTGCCGCACCACCGC
>JBBSFA010000598.1:0-3229 GCA_038239185.1 Elainellales cyanobacterium
AATGCTGCGGCAGTTTCGTCCTGCCTGTCCTTGGCTGCTGGCAGGCGGTCTAAACCCAGACAACATTCTGGATGCCCTGAGCCAGATGCAACCTGATGGCCTGGATTTATCCAGCGGCGTGGAGCTAGCGCCCGGTGATAAAGATTTAGCGGCGATCGAGCAATTGTTCAAGCGCCTACAAACTGCTTCAGGAATTCAGATCTTTTAGCAGCCGATCGCCCCATTCTGCTAGCCAATCGCTCATTCGATCGCCCACAGGTGACAGCGCTGCCTGCCTGCCTGCTGCTATATTGAGCTGAATCTGCAAATAGCTGAGGGGGGGCTGGACTAGTCTTTCTGCCCATTCGATCGCCACAATTCCCAGCGGCGTTTCGGTTCCTTCCCAATAGTTTTCCAGATAGAGCGCTTCTGTTTCTGGCGGGCTGAGCCGATAGAGATCGAAATGGTAAAGCGGTAGCCGCCCCTCAAAATATTCGTTTAAGAGAACAAAAGTGGGACTTACGACAGGTTCAACAATCCCCAACCCTACGGCGATGCCCTGCACAAGGGCAGTTTTGCCGCTGCCTAAGTTTCCCTGGAGCAGTAAAACGCTACCTGCCGTCAAAAACTCGCCTAACCGGACACCCAGTCGATGAGTTGCGGTTGGATTGGCTAAAACACACTGAAGCGCAGTCATAAAACAAACAAATCATAGACAAAAACATAGGGTATCCCTTGGGATACCCTATGTAGTACACGCGATCGCGTGAGTTGCTGAGCGCTGCTAAACCTATGCTATAAACCCATGCTGCTCTAAAGCTATGCTAGGTTAGCAGGACACCTGCCTTTAGTTATCGTAAACGCGGCACTCTAGCGCATCAGGGTTGTCATCGCAGTACTGCTGTAAAGAGTTCTTAGGAGCGACTTTCTGCTTTTGGTGAGCGGCTTCGGCCTGGAGTTCTTCTACCGTGTCCCAACCTACAGCGCACTCTGCTGAACCTTCGCCATTCTCTTTGCAAGCATTCCGTGCTGCCTCTCTCTCTTTATCGATCTGTTCTTGGATAGTGCTCATTGATTTATCGCCTTGTTCAATTCAGTTTGGATTTAAGTACGCTCTAGATCTAGACTAACTTATCTCAACTCAAAGCGCGTTCACCCTGAAGTTGGGTTATCCATACTAACTCTACACTTCTAGTTACACCTGAAAAAGCAGCGTTGACAACAAATTCAGCGACTTTTCTTAAGGTTTTCCAGGAGGGCAACTTCTGCTTTTTCTGCGGTAAAACCAAGGTGCATCCAGCCAAAATTTCAGAAAAGTTTAATAATAGAAGGCTAATAGAAGCACTTTTTCTGAGTAGCCGTTAGTTACTCATCCGGTAAATTAATCAAAGCTATAAGTAATCATAATTGCTAGTTCATTGCACCTACCTATATATCGTCTTGATTCGCTACGCTCATTAACCGCAACGATCGAGGAAATTGCCAATGGAAGATTCAGCGTCAGAGCCGATGAAATGGGTGAGTGCGATCTCAACTCGCCCCTCGCTAGAGAGTGCTGTCAAAGAAGCGATCGCCCAAGCGCAGCAAGCACTCTCAGATACGGCTGATTTGGGATTGGTGTTCATTTCCTCGGCTTTTGCTAGTGAGTACTCACGGCTGATGCCACTTTTGCAAGAGCAACTTTCGGTTCCGGTGCTGGTGGGCTGCTGCGGCAGCGGGGCGATCGGGGTGAACGCCAGCGGCAAAATCCGGGAAGTGGAGGGGGAAGCTGCCTTTAGCCTGACCCTGGCAAAACTACCAGGCGTAAAGATTCAAGCGTTTCATATTGCCGTCGATCGCCTGCCTGATTTAGACGATCCCCCCAATGCCTGGGTCGATCTGATCGGGGTGTCTCCGGAAGAGTCTCCCCACTTTCTGCTGTTTGCTGACCCCAATTCATCCGGGCTAAACGAACTGCTGCAAGGACTAGATTTTGCCTATCCCGATGCGATCAAGCTCGGCGGAGTCGCCGATGCCAATTCGCTCTCTGGCAGCAGCGGACTGTTCTGCAACTATCGCTTGCACCAGCGCGGCATCGTCGGCGTTGCCCTAAGCGGCAATATTGCGCTGGAGGCGATCGTGGCTCAAGGCTGTCGTCCAATCGGGCAAGCCTACCGCGTGGTGGAAGGCGATCGCAACATTCTGATGAAGCTGGAGGAGCAGGGCGAAGATGGAATTTCCTGCGGATTGAGCAAAACGCCGCTAGAAATACTCCAGGCAATGTTTCAAGATCTGAGCGAAGAAGCCCGACTGGTGGCGCAGCGATCGCTGTTTGTTGGGATTGCCCAAAGCGCCTTTAAGCAGCAGCCAGAGCAAGGGGATTTCTTGATTCGCAACCTGCTCGGCGTTGACCCCCGCACGGGAGCGGTGGCGATCGGCGATCGAGTTCGTCCGGGGCAGCTCGTACAGTTTCACCTGCGCGATGCAGAAGCCTCAGCCGAAGATCTGGAGACTCTCTTACAGCGCTACCAACGCACGACGACCCACGCACCTGTGGGGGCACTGCTGTTTGCCTGTCTAGGACGGGGAGAAGGACTTTACCAGCAGCCCGATTTTGACTCTCACCTGTTTAGCCGCTATATCAGCGATGTGCCGCTGAGCGGTTTCTTCTGTAGTGGTGAAATTGGCCCCGTGGGGAATACGACCTTTCTACACGGCTACACATCGGTTTTTGGCATCTGCCACCAGCTCGAAAAAAAAGGGGAGTAAGGAGTAAGGCGATCGCCTAGAACTGAGCCTTTCTAGTCCAATCCCTTACACCACTCCTGACTCCCCGTTACACCCTGAATTACACCCTGATTACACCCTGAAATGCACCCTGAATCTTTGACCCGGTCTGCGCTGCTTCCATCTGATCTCATTTACATCAAGCCGCTTGTAGCGCTTGCTTGACTAATTCTGGGATCTGCGATGGACGTGCTGCGATGGGAATACTGGCTTGCCGAAAAGCGGCAATTTTATTGTCTACCGTGCCAACGGCGTTGCCTAGCCCAGCAAGGCGGGCAGCGATGACGGCTCCTGCTGTAGATGGGTTGCTAGAGGCGGTTTGCCCAGCGATGTACACTACTACAGGCTTATCGATCGCTTCTGCGATGTAGTGAGCGGCAAACTCCTCCCCTTCTCCGCCTGCTTCTCCGATCAAGACAATCACATCGGTTGGCTCATCTTCCTCCAAGATTTGCAGCCATTGTTGCAGAGAAGAGCCGACGAT
>JBBSFA010000599.1:0-3224 GCA_038239185.1 Elainellales cyanobacterium
AACGGATGGACTTAATGGTTGATCTAACGTGCTATCTAACGCGATGTATATCCTGAAAGAAATCGACTCTTTCCAAACTCAATCTCCTTGATTTAAACAATACCGAATTTAAATCAAATTGAAGTGCAAGCCATCCATATTAAGCGATTCCCAGCGAAATCCAACGTTAAAAAATAGTACCGTCTTCGCTAACCAAAATGCTGAAAGCCGCGACTTAAAGACAGCACTTCATCTAGAAACTCTCCAGCGCTGTCCTGCAAAATCACCTCAGACTCCGCCGTGATCCAACCCACGATCGCCGCTCCATCCCCCAGCTTTGTCACTATTTTCTCTGCCTGTTCACCAGGCAAACACAGCACCAATTCAAAATCCTCTCCGCCGTACAATGCCCACTCGATCGCCTGCTTTTCGCCCACCCAATCGCTTAATCCATCTGGCAACGGAATCAAGCGGCGATCGAGTTTGGCTCCCACTCCGCTAGCGCGACAGATTTGCAGCACCGCATCAGCTAGCCCATCGCTGGAATCCATTCCTGCTGGAAAGGTTGCCAGATTCGATCGCAAAATCTCTACTGCATCTAATCGAGGCATCGGGTGCTGGTGCGATCGGATCAGGCGATCGCGCTGTGCTCTCGTCAAGCCTTCCTCTCCCTCTGGATGCAGCAATAGCTCTAATCCCGCCCGCGATCCGCCATGAGCGCCTGTGACCAAAATGGCATCGCCTGATGCCACCGTCGCCCGCCGAATCACCTGCTGCGGCAACACTTGACCCAATGCTGTGATATTCAGACTCAGCACTGGCGATCGACAAATATCGCCCCCAACGATCGGCGTTTGGAAAGGCTGCAAGCACTCGCTGATGCCCTGATAGATCTGCTCAATCCAGCCTACAGGTACTTCTCCCGGCAACCCTAAGCCGATCGTGATGCCGATCGGATCTGCCCCCATCGCCGCCAAATCAGACAGGTTGGCAGCCGCTGCTCTCCAGCCCGCATCGTAGGGCGTAGTGGTCTGCATCGGGGCAGCCATACCGACGCTAAAGTGAACCCCATCCACCAGCGTATCTGTCGTGACGACAAGCTGATAGCCTGCGCTAACGCTAAGCAAGGCGGCATCATCGCCCACCAGTTCGATCGGGCAAAACGCTTGCAGCCGTTGCAGTAAGGCTTGCTCTCCGATATCTTTGACCCGGAAGGAGTGTTCCATGGATCTAACGAGGATGCCCTAGCGTGGTGATATAGACGACCGCTTCATCGGTCGGAATGCCCAATACCTCGTTCACTTCGTCATCAAAGAATCCGGCAATGCCGCTCACCCCCAAGCCCAGCCGAATCGCAGCCAAATTTAAGCGCTGTCCTAGATGTCCTGCGTCCATGTGCAAGTAGCGATAAACGCGATCGCCATACTGCGCTACCGCTTTTTGCAGATCCGCCGTATGAAACAGCACTGCTGCCGCATCCCGCCCCAGATTTTGCCCCAAACAGAGCCGATGCAGTTCCCGCCGAAAGTTCTTAAAGCGAATTTGCCGCAGCTCTTGAGCTTTGGGCGCGTAGTAGTAGCAGCCTTCTTCCAGTCCCGTTACGCCGGACACGGCAATAAAGGTTTCAATCAGGCTCAGGTCAAAGTAATCCGGCTGGGGATCTAAGCCCTGATCAAGCGAGTTTTGCGGCTGATAGGTGAAATCTAGCAGCGCTTGCAGATCCTTTAAACTCAGCTCTGCACCGCTAAAAGTACGAGTCGATCGCCGCTTGATGATCGTCTTCTCCAGCTCCCGCAGGCGAACCGATGAGTCTTGGCTAAGGCAATCGCCCCAGACGATCGGGGAGTCGGTTTTCATCGGCACTTTCAGGCAAAAGGGGAAATTATATTTATCGGCTGGCTCAGTCGGGGTATCCGATTCGGACTCTGTTCCCGGCTTCATCTGACTAGCCTGGGTAGGAGGCTGACTAGCCTGGGTAGAAGGAATCGCGTCTGAAGCTTCGGGAATCTGCGTCGCTTTATGCAGATAAAACAGCAAATCACCATCTGCGATCGACGGGTAATCTAGCTGAATCGTTGAAGGCAAAGCCGTTGGAGCCAGAGGCAAATTCTCGCGGATCTCCAATTGATCCGCGATCGCCATCACTGCCGTCACGCTCTCCTGCTGCGGATCGAGATACAGCAAGCGATTCATCGCGCTGTCCATAAAGCCGCCAATCAGATGCGGACGAAAATCATGAATGGCGCTGGCTAGCTCAATGTTGCCCAACAGATGCCCCGTATCCAGAAAAATCCGCCGATAAGCCCGATCCTCATAGCGCCAAGCCGATCGATAAAACACGGCGCTCACGACGATCGCCAGTTGCGTTTGGTCTAAGCTAGGATGCCAAAAGCAAGCATCCTGCAAGCCCTTCCAGACCTCGCTATCCCAAAAGCGCAGCAGCGAATGGGTCTGAGACTGGTAGGTATAAAGTCCCGCAGGTAGCAGCGGCGTGCCTCTAGAGAGCAAATACACCTCTGCCGGATACAAGCCGCCCGCCGAAGGAGCCGCCCGCAGATAAACCATCTCGCCGCTCATGCGGGTCATCATTCGCACGGTTAGCCCATAGCTGCAAAACAGCAGCCGAGACAATCGCTGCCAATAGGCTGTCTCAGATGCCAAGCCTGTCTCAGATGCCAAGGCTGTCTGATCTGTGCCGCTAGTGGATTGGCTGATGGGGCGATCGTCAAGATAGGGCTTCAGGTCAATGGCGGTGCCAATTTTGTATTCCTTAAACGGAACTGGCTGCTGCGCCCAATCTAGCTGTCTGTCCTTGAGCGTATCCGGATGATATTTGGTGCGTTCATGATAATGCTGAGCGATCGAGATGGAACGGTCTGGCATGGCACGGTCTGGTATGGCAATGAGGAAAACAGCGCAAATGTAGCTTCTTTGATCTTGACACTTAGAGCCTGAGAATGACCAAACCTTTTGGACTTTTAGCGAGTCAGTCAGAAAAGCAAAGCGCGCAATTTGCACGAATTCAGCGTTTTTCAAGTAAAACTGAATTGAGAAATCACATCAAGGATTAACGGGATGCAGTCTTATCGCGATCGCACTTACCGCCATTGGAGTCAAACCCTCATGCCTTGGCTAGTGGCACTGGCTTGCGTGGGGGCGATCGCCCTGCTGCAAATTCCCCAACTCCAGCATCAGCTCCACAAAAGCCAAACGGCAAGCGTGGAGCAGCTTCAGCGCGAAACCCA
>JBBSFA010000600.1:0-3214 GCA_038239185.1 Elainellales cyanobacterium
AACTATGCTATCGCTCCCCGCACCAAAATGACGGTGCAATCAGAATTACGGGCAATCGCGGCTGGAATATTCCCATTGATCACTTGCCGTAACAGGCGATCGCGACTGGCTCCGACCACAATCGCATCGCTATGGTCTTTCTGAGAGCATTCGATCACGGCTTCAGCCACAGAACTAGCCGAAACCGGAGCAATTTTGACCGTTCCATGTAGATGACGTTCTAGAAGGTGTGCTGTTCGTTCTAACAGCGTTAGATCTTGTTTTTGCTCAGGTTGAAAGATCTGACATAAGGTAATTGTAGGCATTTTACTTAACGAGCTTAAGGCAGGTAAAAGTTGAATCGCCTCCTGAGCATTGGGACCGCCTGCCGTTGGCACTAACCAGCGATCGAAGTGAATTTCGTCCGGTAGCTTTGCCAGCACCACTTCACAGGGAGCTTGCCGAATGACCGTATCAACCACTTTGCTAAAAATGCGACCGGGGGTTGCCGTGTCACCTTTCCAACCCATTAGTACTAGATCAATATGACGGTCTTTTACCGTTTCAAGAATGGCTCCCGAAACAGTGTGAGCCACTCGAATTTGCGTATGCACCGGAACCCGCCATGCCTGACCGAGCAAAACAGCTTGCTGGAGAAGGGTTTGGCTGGTCTTCGTACGAACGATCGCTTCTGATGGCACCTGATTGGGAGGGACTGAAACCACCTGCAAACACTCAATCTCGTAATCTCGCTCGTGGGCAATGGCGATCGCCATCTTGAGCAAGGTAGGGGTTGTTTTTGGGTTACTGATGGGAACTAATAAGCGCCCCCGCCCCGTCTGTGGTGCCCGCGTTTGATAGACGCTGTAGGACGGATCAGACTTAGGCGCAGACTGCTCTGTACTGCCATTAAGGTGTTCTGCCTCCACTCGAATAATATCGCTGCGGGTAATGATGCCCAGGAGCTTGCACCCTTCTGTCACAGGCAATGCATTCAAGTGATAGTAATTCAGCAGGTGTAAGACATGGGCTAGAGTGTCTTTCGGTCTGGCAGTCACCGGATCAGGAGTCATCATCTGAGCCACCGTAATGTCCTGATCAGCCCGTCGTTGAGTCCAGTCAGCAAGGTCTTTTTGGGTCACAATTCCTACTAGTCTTCCAGATTCAAGCACTGGAAAATTGCGGTGAGACGAGTGAGAAAATGCCTGGATTGCTTCATCTAAACTCATTTGGCTGGAAAGCGTTTCCACTTTTGGCTGCATGACTTTAACTGCCATTAGCGCTGTCCAAAGGCGATCGCCATCCAATTCTTGCTCTAAATGAATCCCTTTCCATGCCAGAAGTCGATCGTAGAGTGATCCAACAGCAACTTTATCCGAGACAAAATAAGACACCACAGACACAATCATCAACGGCAGTACCAGATTGAAATCGGTCGTCATCTCAAACACAATAATGACCGCTGTAATCGGGACTCTAGCAACAGCACAGAAGAATGCTGCCATGCCCACCTGTGCATAGGTCGTTACGGTTCCCAGTCCTAGCAGTGAGTGTTCCCAGGTTCCAACTAGATAGCCCAGAGCCGCCCCTAACACTAAACTCGGCACCAACAATCCTCCCGGTGCGCCGGAACCATAGGTGAAGAGAATGAGGAGAAATTGGACAACAAAGGCGATCGCTACAAAATGCCAGTTGGCATCTCCGGTCAGCAGCATTTCACGCAGTCCCGCATTGTCTCGAAACTCTGGTAATGCGACTAAAACAATGCCTGTGATCAATCCTGCCAATCCTACTCGCCAGGACAACCCAACTTTGAGCCAGCGACGATAGAAATTGAGACTGGTGAGAATCCCCTGATTGAACAAAACGCCTAAAAGCCCTGCAATCACTCCCAGTAATAAGTAGAACGGAATCTCTTGAGCTGAAAAACTGGTATTGGGGGTGACTAAGTGAAGATTCAGATCGAGGCTGTGACTGCCATAAACTCGAGAGACAATAGCCGCAATAAACGATGCCAGAATGGCAGTTCCCAGCGTGATTCCTGAAACATCTTGTAGTAACTCTTCAACGACAAAGAGGACACCTGCGATCGGTGCATTAAACGCTGCTGCTAACCCTGCTCCTGCTCCCGCTGCCAGAAGTTGACGACGATGATCAGGAGATGTGGGAACCCAACGGCTCAATTGCGCGGCAAGGGCAGCACCAATCTGCACCGTGGGACCTTCCCGACCCAAGGGCATCCCAGCGCCTAACACCAGGATAGAACCAATGAGTTTGACGATCGCAATTCGCAAATTCAGCGGCATTGGCACTCGTGCCAGCACCGCCTTGACCTCAGACATGCCGCTACCAGAGGCAGCAGGTGCAAAATACTCCACAAGCCAGCCAGCAATCCTCCACCTAAGCCGAATAATGGCAGGACAAGATAGAGGGGAAACACATGGGTCAGATGTTGTCGCCAACCTCCTAACCAACCGACTCCCTGACCTAGCAATACCGCCGCTAATCCAGAGACTAAACCGATGAGACATGCCTCTGCGATCGCAATTCGCTTAGACTGCAACAGTTGTTGTGAAAATAGAGCTGAAATCCATTTTTTTGGAGAGATCATCCTGATTAAACGCCACACCCAAAACGATTAGTGAGGTTGAAACCAACCTATCTAGTTTTAGCCTTGCATTCAAAAATGAAAATCGCATGAAATTTCTTTCGCTCTAGCTATAGAGTCACCCTTCCATCGACAGAGGGACGTTGCGATCACATGAAGTCTCTACAGTAAACCATTAGAAACAGTTAGCACTTTCAAACAACATTGATGAATAGGTAGGTAAATCATGTCCTCTGGTACACAGCTTTGGCTTTGGATTGCTTTGATTGGCATGACGTTGGGTTCAGTTATTTTCGGTTTAAAAGCAGCGGCTCAACGACGTAAAGAAGGAATGGAATTTGCCCTGGTTAGCTTCTTTATTACCCTCTGGGCTGCCACAATGTATTTGAGTATGATCTTGGGTGATACCAATTTACTGTGAAGCTGCACAAATCATTGAGAGCTGAAACCTTTGATTCAGGAGCTTTTCGAGCCTTTTAATTATGTGTAGCTTCATATAAAAATGGTATGATACCAATTTAATATGAAGACACATATAATAGGGGAAGTGAAGTCAGGCAGTCGAGGTCTGTATGAGTCGTCCCTTTAACCTTGAGATCAAAGAGAGCGAAGCAGCGTTGAAGAAGC
>JBBSFA010000601.1:0-3211 GCA_038239185.1 Elainellales cyanobacterium
ACCCTACTGGAGAATTGGGTTTTTCGCAAGTGGTTTTTGATACAGCTTTACACGATCGCCCGATCGCCTTTGCAATGCTATCGCAACGCATCAAATTTCGATCGTCGCAACTCAACATGCCATTGTGGCTCCTGCAATGCGATCGCGGTTCGATACAATGCCATTGTGGCTTGATGCAATGCGATTGCGCTGCCTGCAATGCGATCGCAACCCGTCACAATGCGATTGTTACGACTCAACATGCCATTGTGGCTCCTGCAATGCGATCGCAGGTTACAGTAAGCTCAGGACTTATAGGTTGTCTGCCCCCGTATGAGCCGTCCAGACTTTCAGCAGTATTTGCGATCGCTCACCACCGCTTACGAAAAGTGGTGGGAGCACTATGCGTTCATGGATGAAATTGACGAGTTGACCTGGTTCGAGTTTGAGCTAGATAGCAAGACCCAGGACAAACCGCAGCAGCCTGGAGAAAAGCCTCAAGAGAAGACACAGCGTGTGCTTCAAGCGATCGCTGATTATGCAGACGAGAAAATTTTGATTGTCGGCAGTCCAGGCGCAGGCAAATCGACGCTGTTGGCAAGAATCATTTGGCAGGTAGCACAGCAAGCACAGCAAAATGAAAAGGCTCCTATTCCAGTTTTGGTGGAGCTAAAGCTTTACGTTTTTTCGGTTATGTGGGAAATCATTCAAACTGATCTAGAAAAGTGCGAAATTTACCTGTAAATCTCGGAAATCAAGCAACTGGTTAAGGATCGGCAACTTTTGCTTTTAGCAGATGGCTTCAATGAATTGCCCACCGATCAAGCTAGAGCAGAGTTCAGAAAATTCTGTGGTCGCAATATTCCCGTGATTGTTACATCACGGGAGTTGGCAAATGATCTGGGGCTGGAGCGAAAACTAGATCTGCCACCGCCTTCATCTCAACAAGTAGCGCGATTTTTAGAAGAGCGCTTGCCTAATTGCGATCGCGCTCAGCTTCAGAAATTGGGTGATCGGGTCAGGGACTTGGGACAAACGCCGCTGATGATTTGGATGCTCTATAGCATCTTTCAGACAAGGCACGAAATTCCTGAAACACGGGGCGAAGCCTATCGCGCTTTTACAACGCTCTACGCAGAAAAAGCCAAAGAAGGGATTGATCTAACGGAATCGCGAACTGTTTTGAGCAAACTGGCGTTCGAGATGATGCAATCTCCGAAACCAGACGATCCGACAGACTTTCGGCTAGATATTTCTGAAGTCGAGGCTCAAACGGCACTCGGTTCAGAAAAAACGCTGAAACATTTGGTAGATTTCCATTTGCTGCACTGGCAAGGCAAACCTGGAAATCGTAAAGTTCGCTTCTGCCACCAATCGCTTCAGGAATACTACGCGGCAGAGTATTTGTTGCCTCAGTTGCCCAATCTGAGCAATGAAGCGTTGCAGCGGCACTATTTGAACTATCTGAAGTGGACGGAGCCGATCGCGCTGATGTTGGCTTTGGTGGAGGATGAGGCGCAGGTGGTGCGGGTGGTGGAGTTGGCGATCGGGGTGGATTTGGCGATCAGGGTGGATTTGATGTTGGGGGCGAGGTTAGCAGGGAAGGTAAATCGAGATTTTCAGAAGCACACTGTAGATCAGATTGTTAACTTGGAGATGGATTTAAAACTCAAAATAATGCTGTTGGGCGAAGCGCACTCTGAAAAGAGCATTACATCGCTGAGTACGGCACTTGAAAATCCAGATGTTTACGTTCGCCAGAAGGCTGCTGAAGCATTGGGACAAATCGGTGGCGAGCAAGCAGTAAAACTGCTGATTGAAACGCTTAAAGATTTTGACTACAGCGATGAACTAGGCTGTAGTGTTTCTTATATGGCTGCTAAAGCATTAGGGCAAATCGGCAGTGAAAAAGCAATTGTTCCGCTAAGTGAGATGCTAGAAGATCAAACCAACTCAGAACGTTGGTCAGTTGCTATAGCATTGGGACAAATAGGCGGTGATAAAGTTATTGATGCTTTGAGTAAAGCGCTGGATAATGATGATGATCCAGATATGAATATTCACACTAGCATCGTTACAGCATTAGAACAAGTTGGTGGTGAGCAGGCAATTGCGCCACTGAGTAAAGCGCTTAAACATAAAAATATAAACCTTCTTGCTTGCACATTCGCTGTTGCTGCGCTAGAAAAAATTGGCGGTGAGAAAGCCATTGCAGCGTTAATAGAAGCACTTGATCATCCAGACGACCATATTCGTGAATTTGCTACTAGCACATTGGAACAGCTTCGTAGTGATCAAAAAACTGTTGTATATGAAAATAGAGAAATTGAAGATTCTGATTCTTACACTCACTTGGCTAAAAGAGTAGCGAAATTTGATAATGAAACAGTGCTCTCTTTTCCCTTAGTCAAATCGCTTGAAAATCCAGATTCTGATACTCGTTGGAGCGCTGCTAGGAGTTTAGGAAAACTTGGTCATCCTGCGCCTCTCTCTCTACTTTGGAAAATGCAAATTGAAGGTACAGTGAATTGCTTAGAGGCGATCGCCAACATCCAATCCCGCTGCAAATTCTACAACTACGAAATCTTCCAAGCTGCCCAAGAACCAGAAAATCCACAAACAGAAAACCCAGAAAAAACCGCGATCGTCTATCAGATTGATTCCGTCGGTAATCTCAATACCGGAACCGTCAACGTCAAAGGTGATCAGATTGGCACTCAACAGAACTCAGACAACGGAGCCTAGCCTATGAAAACCGCCATTCCTCTGCCGATCGCCCAACTCGAATCTTTCTGCGATCGCTGGCAAATCATCGAACTTTCTCTATTTGGTTCCATTCTGCGCGACGACTTTCACCCAGATAGCGATATCGATCTGCTAGCAGCTTTCGCCCCAGAAGCAGAATGGGGACTGCTTGATCACGTTCAAATGCAGCAAGAATTAGAAACCCTCTGCGGACGCAAAGTAGATTTGATTAGCAAACGGGCGATCGATCGCAGCACCAACTGGATTCGTCGGCAAGAGATTTTGTCTACCGCTCAGGTAATCTATGCCCTCGGCTCCTTTCGATCGGATGTGCCAGATTTAGCAAATAATCACGATCGCTACATGGGTCGGTTCTGCGTCAAACTAGTGTGGGGTAGGATACTAATTCATCCCAACTCCATTGGTGAATTGCCAATCCCGCTCTCTGTGCCGCTGTGGTCTTGACTCCCGTATCTTGCCATAGCCA
>JBBSFA010000602.1:0-3210 GCA_038239185.1 Elainellales cyanobacterium
ATTCTCTATATTCTATATAGTCACCCATCAGGCTTGTAGCTTCTCGTTGAGTCTTCATGTCTTTGCAGCCTACTTCCAAACAGGATACTTTCCGGTTTCCTGTCTCTAATCTCAATTCCGGTACCGTAGGATCGATGCTGTTCACAATGGAGCAGGTCGGTCTTGGAGTTGCCTACTGGGATTTCGACAAGCAAACGATCTATTGGTCAAAAAAGCTGTCAGAGCTTTGCGGCTTTTTGCTGAGCAAATTTCATCCGACCTATCAAGATTACTTAGGGCGGGTTCATCCTGACGATCGCTTTGATCTAAAAGAGCTAATTGATCAGGTTAAAACCACTTTAGAAGTGGGACAGATCGAGTATCGCGTTCTGGTGAACGACCAAGAACGCTGGTTGCGATCACGCTTCAGTCCGGGTGTAGAAAATGGACGGCTGACCCACATTATCGAGGTCGTCTCCAATGTGTCTGATTTAAAGTCAGCTCAGCAGGCTTTGATCAACTCGGAGATGCGCTGGCGCAAGCTATCTAGCTGTATCTCTGATGTGCTGATCGAGACAACCTTTTCGGGAGAAATCATTTCTACATCGGATTCGATCGTCACCCATTGGGGATATCTTCCGGACGAGCTAAGAGGCAGCGACTTGCCCTCGCTGGTTGAGTTTGAGAAAGGATATCCGCTCGATCCATCAGAACCGATCGATGACGATTTTGTATCTGTTTCTGCAACGGTTGATTTTCTCCACAAACGCTATGGCTGGAAAACAACGCAGTGTAGCGTTTATGTCGATTCGGTTCGTCAGACTCTACATTTTATTTTCAAACCGCTAGAACAAACTGATCTATCTCTTGATGCCAGCCCTCAGCTTCGGGCTGCGATCACCACGATCACCAATGCTTTAGTTTATCGCTATCCACTCACAGCGATCTACGCCAAAATTTCTGAAATTATCGCGTATTCACTACAGGCAGATTGCGTTCATATCTATCGGTATTACAATCAGGCAACGCTGTGGCGGAATGTTTATGACTACCGCCAACAGGCAGATTTTCCCTGTGCGGCAGGGTTCGAGTTTCCTGAGCAGGATAACTGTGTTTCTTCCCTGCTGAAGCAGTCTGAACCGTATCAGATTGACTGCTGGGAAACCTGCGGGACTGATCCTGAGCCGGAGTTTATGATGCAGTTTGAAGGCTCTTGGATCGTTTTACCCATTCAAATGAATGCCCATAGTTGGGGAGCCGTTGTGGTCATTCGTTTGGAGGAGATGCAGCCTTGGACAGATCAGGAGTTTAATCAGGCAATTCTGTTTGGAGACTATATCAATATGGCGATCGCAGCACAATATCCATAGCTCACACATGGGTTAACTCGAAAGTTTAGGAGCGATCGAAGCACCTGCCACCTGATGGGCAGCCATGACGATTTGAGCGCAGGCTGAGGCATCCGATAACGCTTGGTGATGATCCAGCGTTATTGCCAACCGCGCACAGACATTGGGCAGCTTAGTCGGGTAAATCTGCCAGACCCGCCGTGCCAACTGTACAGTGCAAAGAAACGTTTGGGACGGTTTAGGGATGCAATAGGTCTCGCAACAGGCATACATCACCCGACGATCGAACGCCGCGTTGTGAGCTGCAATGAAGTCAATGTCTTGGAGATGGGACTCAAAGGTTGCCCACAGCTCACCAAAGCTTGGCTGATCGGCAACATCTTCCCAGCGAATGTTGTCAATGTCGGTGAATTCAAACCACCGCTGAGGCGGTCGAATCAGTAAATGGTCTTGTCGCACAATTTGGTTGTTTTCGACGCGCACTAGCCCAACCGCGCAAGCACTATTGGCACTACGATTAGCAGTTTCAAAGTCTAGCGCTAGAAAATTAGCCATGACGACCTCAACCGTAGGATACCAAACTTATTTAACTCTTGTATCAAAAACCTATTGCGAGAGCTACAGTTCTTAAGATAAATTTTTGTTAAGAAATCCGTGCAGCTTTAAGGATAAATATACAAAGTAAAGCGTTCAAAGTGTGCAAATCCAGGGACTGTAAATTAGTTTGTGTCAGAGGTCAAAACAAGATCTAATGAACTAATGAACAGAGGCACCAAACCATGACCTTTCGACCTGAACTAATTGACGAACTGCTCAAAGAGTATCATAGCCCTGAAGACCTGATGGGAGAAGGTGGAATCTTTAAACAACTGAGCAAAGCTTTAATCGAGCGCTGCTTGAGTGCAGAACTAGACACCCATCTGGCAGAGGAGAAGGCAGAGCCTCCGAGCAAATCTCTGCGAGACAGCAAAGCTGAACGCCCCAAGAATCGACGCAATGGACACAGCAAGAAGACGATCAAAGGTGAGTTTGGCGAAGCCGAGATTGGCATCCCCCGCGATGTTCCAAGGGAACGGCTTCGCCAACGCAACGGAGACTTTGAGCCGCAGTTAATCGCAAAGGGAGAAACCCGCTTCAACGGGTTTGACGGCAAGATTCTGTCGCTGTACGCCCGTGGCATGAGCACGCGCGACATCCAGGCGCAATTGCAGGAGCTGTATGGGGTGGAGGTGTCCCATGCCTTGGTCTCTAACGTGACCGAGGCTGTCGATCAAGAACGCAAAGCTTGGCAGAACCGTAGCCTTGATGCGATTTACCCGATCGTTTATCTCGATGCGATCGTCGTCAAAGTCCGCCATGTAGCTTGCTTCCCGCAGGGTAGGGCGCGTGATCAACAAAGCCATTCACCTGGCACTAGGGGTGAATCTGGCAGGTCAGAAGGAGCTGCTGGGGCTGTGGATGACTCAGAATGAATCCTCTAAGTTCTGGCTTTCAGTGCTCACAGAGCTACAAAATCGGGGGGTTAAAGATATCTTCATTGCCTGTGTCGATGGACTCACTGGGTTTCCAGAGGCAATTGAGGCAGTCTTTCCTCAGACCCAGGTGCAACTGTGCATCGTCCACATGGTCAGAAACTCCCTGAGCTATGTGTCTTACAAAGACCGTAAAGCCGTTGCAGCAGACCTCAGAGCCATTTACACGGCTGCGACCGAAGCGGAAGCGGAGCAAGCCCTGGTTGACTTTGCTGAACGCTGGGATAAACAATACCCCACCATCAGCAAATCCTGGATCGCCCACTGGAACCGGATTATTCCCTTCTTTGCTTTCCCACCTGACATCCGTAAAGCCATCTACACCACCAATGCAATTGAATCGATGAATA
>JBBSFA010000603.1:0-3206 GCA_038239185.1 Elainellales cyanobacterium
CGCTTGCGCTCCTTTCAGCAATTCATTCCCTGGCTCGTGCCTGCGGGACTGATCTTGGTTTGGCAAATCTTATCCCAACTTGGAGTCATCAGCACCCGGATTTTGCCCGCTCCCACGGCGATCGCACAGGCAGCAATTCAGTTGACCCTCAGCGGAGAGCTAATCACAAACGTTGGCATCAGTCTCTATCGAGCACTGGCTGGCTTTGTGATTGGGGGGATCATTGGCTTTGGACTGGGGTTGCTCAATGGAGTCTCACCGATCGCAGAGCGATTTCTAGACAGTACGGTGCAGATGATCCGCAATATTCCCCATTTGGCATTGATCCCATTAGTCATTCTTTGGTTTGGAATTGGTGATCCGGCGAGATTATTTCTAGTTGCGTTGGGCGTATTTTTCCCGATCTATATCAATACCTTTCACGGAATTCGATCGCTTGATCCAAACTTGCTGGAAATGGGCAAAGTCTACGGGTTGCGACCGCGTGAGCTATTCTGGCAAATTATTCTGCCGAGCGCATTGCCCAGTATGCTAGTCGGCTTGCGCTATGCGCTTGGCATCATGTGGGTGACTTTGATTGTGGCAGAAACGATCGCGGCTAATTCTGGCATTGGCTATATGGCAATGAACGCCAGGGAGTTCATGCAAACCGATGTCGTAGTGTTAAGCATTTTGCTGTACGCCCTGCTCGGCAAACTGGCAGATTCGATCGTGCGGGTGCTAGAGCATTGGTGGTTGCCCTGGCATCCAAGCCAAGGAATTTAATGAGTAGAAAGACCGATTTGGGATGGTAAAAAGATGACACAGACAGAGTACCAGGGTGCGAGTGCCCACACCAAAATGTATAATAGCGGCGCACACTTGCAGATTCAAAACTTGAGTAAAGACTTCGGTGACTTTCAGGTATTGAAAGACATCAACTTAGAGATTCAACCCGGTGAATTTGTCGCGTTCGTGGGCAAGAGTGGTTGCGGCAAAACCACCCTGCTGCGGCTCCTGGGCGGTTTAGATCAACCGACGCAGGGACAGATTGATCAAAATAGGCAGGTGCTTCAGGGATTGAACCGCGATGCCAGAGTCATGTTTCAAGATTCGCGGCTGTTGCCCTGGCGACGAGTCCTAGAGAATGTGTCGTTGGGTCTCAAACATCGGGCACAGGAGCAGGGACAGTGGGCATTAGAGCAAGTGGGATTGGGCGATCGCGAGAATCATTGGATCACCCAACTCTCCGGCGGACAGCGGCAGCGGGTGGCATTGGCTCGGGCTTTGGTCAGTCAGCCGCGTTTGCTGCTGCTGGATGAGCCATTGGGCGCGTTGGATGCCTTGACGCGACTGGGAATGCAAAACTTGATTGAAACCTTGTGGCAAGAGCAAGGGTTTACAGCATTGCTCGTGACTCACGATGTAGAAGAGGCTGTATATTTAGCCGATCGCGTGATTGTGATTGAGGGAGGCACAATTACGTTGAATCTGCCGATTACGCTGCCGCGCCCGCGTGATGCGGCTAGCGTCCAGTTTGCCGAACTGAAACTGCGAATCCTCGATCGGATTCTCGATCGGCGGCATTCCCAGATTTCTGAGTCTGTTTCAGAGCCAGTTCCGCCAGTGTCCTCCTGGCAACCTGAACTGCTGAGTCGTTCTTAACCCATCTACCTCACACTTTTAACCATCTACCTCACACTTTTAACTCGTTATGTATTTGAAACGTAGAACAGTTCTTTCAGGACTGATTGGCCGTTATGTATTTGAAACGTAGAACAGTTCTTTCAGGACTGATTGGCTTGAGTATTCCTTTGATTGCCTCAAGCTGCTCCAGTGGTGCATCTGACTCTAAGACTTCGCAAGCTTCGCCCAGTACGGCTCCGTCTAGCGCAAGCGGCGCAACTATTCGGATTGGCTATCAAAAAGCGACTGAACTGGATCTGCTCCGCACCAGAGGGGAGCTAGACAAAAAGCTGAAAGACTTGGGCGCAACCGCAGAATGGGCGCTGTTTCCATCGGGTCCGCCAATGCTAGAAGCGATGAATGCAGGCAAGATTGACTTTGGTGGCGTGGGCGAGTCGCCGCCGATCTTTTCGCAGGCAGCAGGGGGGCAGTTTTACTACGTTGGCTTTACGCTATGGTCGTCTGAATCGCAGGATATTGTAGTCGCTAAAAATTCGCCCATTCAAACATCCGCTGACCTCAGGGGTAAGAAAGTGGTGCTGCAAAAAGGCTCCAGCGCTCATTATTTGCTGCTACAGACTTTACAAGCCGCTAATATCCCAGTGGATCAAGTCCAGGTCATTTCACTCTCTCCCGCTGATGCCAGAGGCGCACTTGAGCAAGGTAGCGTGGATGCCTGGTCAATTTGGGACCCATTTTTGGCAGTTGCTCAGCAAAGCGACACCGTGCGATCGCTCAAAGTGGGACATGAGCGCCGGAACTATCTCCTAGCATCGCAGCAGTTCACCCAAAGCCAACCAACCTTGCTGAAGACGATGCTGGAAACCTCGAAAGAGAACGGCAATTGGATCGCTCAAAATATTCAAGCGGTGGCTCAGAAGTTTTCTAAAGATATCAGCGTCGATCAGGCGGTTCTAGAGAAAGCTTACAAGCGTCGCAGTTGGCAGATACGCCCCGTCGATGCCCAGATTCAGAAAGTTCAGCAGGAAGTCGCAGATATCTTCTATAAAAGCAAAGTGATTCCTAAGCCCATCCAGGTCAACGATGCCTTTTTGCCGCCTGAAGCATACGCTAAGGTGTTTCCCATCTGACGGGGTGACCGCGAAGCTAGAAGCTAGACAGAGTGCTAAACTTGAGCCTGCATTATCGAGTTATCATACCCCTCAGCCTCCAAGCTGCTGATTCAGCGATGGCGGTTAGCTACCCATTGCTGCTGATGACGGCAGCGGGTAGTGTGACCGGCAGCGGGTAGTGTGACTAAATTTCCGGCGAACAGTGCCGCTCACGGATGGCGTGAGTGAAAGTGGCACTTAAGCAGATGAAGATACAGGATTTCGATCGCCTAGTCAACTATAGAGTGGCAGCGGACAGGGCAAACGCATCTTATTCGAGCAAGACCTTGAGCAAGTAGTCCTCATCCCACCCTGCCCGCAGTCGCTTGTTCTTGATGCCGAGTTTTGCAGTGGTCTCTTGAGTCAGTAAGTTGAGGGCAATGTGCCGCACCACCGCCAGATTTTCGGGCGCATGGTCTTTGCGAATCC
>JBBSFA010000604.1:0-3205 GCA_038239185.1 Elainellales cyanobacterium
AATGGTTTGAACTTTAGATTCCCTGGCAAAGGCTCTTTAAATTAAGAGCCTTTTTTTGTAACATTTTTACCACTGAAAATACGGAGAACGATCGCTTGAAAGCGCGATTAATCCTTGTTGTGCGATCGCCTGAGCCAGCCACTATGCTTTATTCAGGCTTCATGATTTTTGGTATCAAGATCCTACAAATTGAGTGCGTTTTCAGGTCAGTAATGTAAAGAATCCATGTTGCCCCCGCCCAACTTTATAAAATTTTGTCCGGAAACGGTTGCCAATCCCCGAAATACTTGAGTAAGTTAAATGAGTTAATTCAAAAGTCTACCGGGCAGTTTAGAATCGCAGATCGATTCCGATATATAGCACAGGTCTAAAAAATTCGGAATTAGGGTTGCATGTTTTCCGGTGTAAATATTCCAACTTTTTAGGGCTGATTCACTAGCTAATTCGCTTGTTAAATCCGTTGAATTAGCTGTAAAGCATCTTTTCGGTTTAATAGCCCGATCGCATTTCTCAATGCTGCATCTATATTTTTCAAAGACCTCTGAACGGTCTTCTAGTTTTGCGCGGCTTGATTAATGCTTGATTAATGCTTGATTGATGCTTGATTGATAAACGGCTGGCAAATGCCAGATCAATGCAAAAGTTTTTATGCTCTGAGTCCAGTCTTCAAAGTTGTGCTAAGCACGAGATTCACTTGAACAGACATGAAAAAAGTAACCGTCATTATTCCAGCCTATGGGGTTGAGCGCTACATCGCGGCAACCATTCGATCGGTTCTGGCGCAAACATACCGCAATTTTGAACTGCTGATCATAGATGATGGATCACCCGATCGCAGCGTCGAAATTTGTCGCCAATTTACCGATCCCAGAATCCGAATTTTGCGTCAGTCAAATCGTGGTCCTGCTGCCGCCCGCAACTTAGGAATTCGCCAAGCAACCGGAGCCTATATTGCGCTTCTAGATGGCGATGATTTATGGGTTCCCGAAAAATTAGAAAAGCATGTGGCTCACCTGGAGAACAATCCTGAAGTAGGTGTGAGCTACTGTCGATCGGAACTGATTGATGAGGCAGGGAAATCACTGGGTATCTACCAGGTGATTACTAAATTGAACGATATAACTCCGCTAGATTTACTGTGCCGAACTCCCATTAGAAATGGTTCAGTTCCGGTGATTCGTCGGGAAGTTTTACAGGCAATTCAATATTTCGATCGAACCACGGGTGAACTGTGTTATTTCAACCCCGATCGCCAGCTCCATCCTTCTGAAGATGTCGAATGCTGGATGCGAATCGCACTCAAAACGAGCTGGAAAATGGCTGGCATCTCTGAAGCCCTAACATTGTATCGGGTCAACTCTAAAGGCTGTTCGGCAAATCTTTGGAAGAAGCTGCACTCCTGGGAAAAGATTCTTGCCGAAGTGCGATCGTATGGCGTAGGTTCCACGCGGCAGTACAACGCTCCTGCCATGTCCTACCAGTTCCGCCATTTGGCGCGTCGAGCGGTGACTTTGCGCGATGGTGCGATCGCCGTTCAAATGATTCATCGATCGCTTTTCGCCTATCCCCAGATTCTGCAAGAAGAGGCGGTTCGGACTTTGCAAACTCTAGTCGCCGCTTATCTGGTTTGGCTGCTGCCCGACAGTTTCTATCGGCAGTTTGAAGCCGCCGCGATGCAGTTCATGGGCGCAAAGCAAAAACAGCAAATGTCCAATCAGCGCGTGTCTAATCAGCCTACAGTTCCAGCCTCAGTTCGTTGGGGTATTAGCAGCACACCCAAGCCACAGCTTGCCAAAGAGCAAAAAGTGCCCCTGACGCTTTGAAAAAGCTACTCGTTTTCCCGAAGCGCGCTTTCGTAACTGAAAGCGCGCTTTTTGCTAGCTGGAGAATTCAGCAATAAACCTTAAGAAAGCGCGCTCTGCCCTCTGGCAGAAGCCTTATGATACCTCGTAATACCTTTGACATATTGGCTTCACACCAAAGCTTAGTGGTTTTGGCTACAATTCAGCCGAATCGATCACGATAGCGATCGCACCCAAATTGCGCTATACAGGTTCAGCAGTTCAAGTCATTAGCTCAAGTCATCAGCTCAAGCGCCGATCTTCAAAACCAAATTTCCCCTTCCGCCCATGATTTCTGTCGAACATCTCAGCAAGCTTTATGGCAGCACCGCCGCAATCAAGGATGTCACCTTTGAAGTGGAAAAAGGCGAAATCTTGGGGTTTCTGGGGCCCAACGGGGCAGGCAAAACGACCACAATGCGGATTTTGACTGGCTATCTGCCAGCCAGCAGCGGCACTGCCAAGATTGCCGGATTTGATGTGCATGACAACTCGATGGCAGTACGGCGGCGCATTGGCTATCTGCCCGAAACACCGCCTTTGTATCCCGACATGACGGTGGAGGGATTTTTGCATTTTGTGGCACAGATTAAAGGCGTGGCAGCAGGCGATCGCCCCAAGCGAGTCGAATCGGCACTGAAGCGCTGCAACATTTTAGAGAAGCGCAAAATTCTGATCCGCAAGCTGTCCAAGGGGTTTCGGCAGCGGGTTGGCATTGCTCAGGCGATCGTGCATGACCCGCCCGCGATTATTTTGGACGAGCCGACGGTTGGACTCGATCCGCGTCAGATTATTGATGTGCGAAATTTGATCAAAAGTCTGGCAGGAGAGCATACGATTATTCTCTCGACCCACATTTTACCGGAGGTCAGCATGACCTGTAGTCGGGTAGCGATCATCAACCGAGGGCAGGTCGTGGCAACCAACACCCCGGCGCAACTCATGGCACAGCTCAATAGCGGCTTGAGCTATGAGCTAGAAGTGGAAGGCAATGTGGCAATACTGCCTTCGCTGCTCATGCCTTTAGGCGGCATCAAATCGGTAAACGTCGGCAGGATGGAAGACCCTAGAAATCGGCATCAGGTTTCGATCGCGTTAGAATCCGGGGCGATCGAATCGGGCAATGATCCGGGTCGCATGATTGCCGCAACGGTGGTCAACAGTGGCTTATGGCTGTACGAAATGAAGCGATCGCGAGTCAGCTTGGAAGAAGTCTTCCTGGAGCTAACGACTGAAGAAAAGCCAGTAGAGGCTGCTGTAGATAGCGCCGTAGATAGTACCGTAGATAGCAGCTCAGATAGCAGTTCGACAAATCCTGCTGGTATAGCCGAAGCTTCCCCCGATACCAAAGGAGACATCGCTTG
>JBBSFA010000605.1:0-3202 GCA_038239185.1 Elainellales cyanobacterium
TGAAATCCTGGAACAGTATATGGACAGCCGAATTGACTTTGTCGATGCCAGCGTAATGGCGATCGCAGAACGCTACAACAGCAAAATTGTCCTCACCCTGGATCAACGAGACTTTCGGTTATTTCGTCCTCGTCATTGCGATGCATTTGAGCTTTTTCCTTAAATAACCCGCTTAATAACTTTTTTAAAAAAGCTGGGGATTTAGCACCATTCGAGCCTGAAGAGGTGGAAGTTGGCAGATAGCGGCGATTCAATTCAAGACGGTTCATTCTGCGATTCTGCCTCTATAATTCTGCTGACTGCAACCGAGGAGATAGAACCGATGCTGAAAAACGATCGCTGGATCACAGAACAAGCCCAACAGGGCATGATTGAGCCATTTGAGCCGAAGCTGGTGCGATCGGTCTCCGCAGATGGCAATGGCACATTGCGGAAGGTGCTGAGCTTCGGGCTGTCTTCCTACGGCTACGACATTCGCCTCTCGCCAGAAGAATTTTTGGTGTTCCGCCACATTCCCGGCACGGTCGTCAACCCCAAGCGCTTCAACTCCAAAAATCTAGAAGCAGTGCAGCTTCAATCCGATGCTGACGGCGACTACTTCATCATTCCGGCGCACTCCTATGGCTTGGGCGTAGCGATGGAACACTTGAGCATCCCGCCCAACATTACCGTGATCTGCATTGGCAAAAGCTCCTACGCTCGCGTCGGACTCATCGCCAACCTCACCCCCGTCGAAGCTTCTTGGCGCGGACACTTGACCCTGGAATTTAGCAACTCTTCCAGCGCCGACTGCCGGATCTACGCCGGAGAAGGCGTGGTGCAGTTGTTGTTCCTGGAAGGCGAACCCTGCGAAACCACCTATGCCGATCGCTCTGGCAAATATCAAGATCAGCCGCAAAAAGTGACCCTGGCAAAAGTCTAGCTAAAACCAATCTCGCCGCAGACTAAACCAGGTTTCCAGCCAGTCTCGCCGATCCACCAGTCGCCGCTGCTGCCACTGCTGAGCCGTTTGCTGGAGCAGTTCGGCAGCAGTCGGAGCCAATGTCGGCAGTTGAGCGATCGCCTCCACCCCCAGCCGATGACGCATCGCCAAAGCGATCGCCCCAATTGCCTCGCTTGCCCCAACTCCAACCCACTGAGCGCCCAAGATCTCGCCGTTTTGCCGAACGATCAGCTTGCAGAACCCAGTCGTTTCGTTTTGGATTTGGGCTTTTACCAGCGTTTTATCAAACAGACGCAGGACGATCAGATCTTCAGAGTAGTAGCTTTGAGCCGCAGCTTCCGTCAATCCAATCCGGGCAAATTCGGGACGGGTAAACAGGGCGATCGGCGTATGGCGATAGTCCACTTTGGCAGTAGGCAAAAACAAAGCATTCCGCAGGGCAATTTCGGCTTCATATCGGGCGATCGAAAACAGCGGATAGCCGCCCAACGCTTCCCCGCAGGCATAGACCCGCCGATCGCTAGTTTGGAAGTGGCGATTCACTGGAATGCCACTGGGTCGCCAGTCTACCCCGATCGCCTTCAGGTTCAGCGCCGTCAAATCCAACTGCGGTGCAGTTGCCAGCAGCAGCGCATCGGCAGAAAAGTGCTGGTTTTCAGTCATCACCTCGATCGCATCGCCCGATCGCTTGACCTGCTGGACGCTGGTTTGCGGGAAAAGCTGAACTCCCTCAGTTTGCAGTTGAATTTGCAGCAGCAGCGCGGCTTCTGGGTCTTCATACGGCAAAAAGCGATCGCGGCTGAGCCAGATCACCTGTACCCCCAATCGATTCAAGGCCTGCGCTAGCTCAATTCCCTGCGGATTGCCGCCCAAAATGATCAAACGCTGGGGCAAAACAGGCTGTCGCCAGACTGTCTCCAAGGTCAAAGGCTCGATCGCAGCCAGTCCCTCGATCGCCGAAACCAAAGGCTGGGTTGCAGGCGCGAGCAAATAGCGACGCGATCGCAAAACCCGCCCCCCCACGCTAAAGCCAAGCGATCGCGCCCGAAATTCGCCCTGCCCCAGCACTACATCCACGCCTCGCGCCGCCAGCAGATCCAGCGATTGCCCCTCAACGCCTTGCTCTTGCACATTCTCCGCTACACCTTTTGCCCAAGCGATCGCCGCCTGCCAGTCCAGCGTGGGACTTCCCCCGCCAGATATCCCCCAAAGACTTGCCTGCCGCATCTGCTGAGCGATCGTCGCTGCCTGGATCAGCGTATGGCGATCGGTCGAGGCAGCTTGAGGATTGCTGGATGGATCAGGCTCAACTAGCGCGACTCGCGCCTGAAATTGGGCGGCACGGGCAGCCGCATAACGGGCGATCGCGCTGCCGCCCAGAATTACCAGGTCATAGTCCACAGCCATATTGCTATTCCAGAGCTTTAGCTCAGACAATCCTTTAGAGCATAAACCACTCGCTCCTGCTGTGCCTGAGTCAGCTCTGGAAACATTGGCAGCGACAGCACTTCTTGCGAAAGCTGCTCCGAAACGGGTAGCTGCCCTGGCTGGTAGCCCAGTTCAGCATAGGCAGGCTGGAGATGCAGCGGCAGCGGGTAGTAAATCATTGAGCCAACGCCCTGCTGCTGAAGCTGCTGTCGCAGCCGATCGCGCCGATTTTCAGAGGAATTAGGCTTAGACAGAATCCGAATGGTGTACTGATTCCAGACGCTACCCGCGATCGGCAGCGGCAAAGCAATACCGGGTAATCGCTGCAAGAGCTGATGATAGCGATCGGCGATCGCCTGCCGCTGGGTGTTCCAAGCCTCCAGATGGCGCAGCTTCAGACTCAGAATGGCGGCTTGCACTGCGTCTAGCCGACTGTTCACGCCAATTTCCTCATAGAGATAGCGCTGCTGTTGCCCGTGATTAACCAGCATTCGCAGTTTGGCAGCGATCGCTTTGTTGTCGGTTGTAATTGCGCCGCCGTCGCCGCAGGCTCCCAAGTTTTTGGTGGGGTAAAAGCTAAAACAGCCGATCTGCCCGATACTGCCAACTTTGCGGTCTGCCCAACTTGCGCCAGTCGATTGGGCACAGTCTTCAATCACTTCAAGGCGATGGGCTTCAGCGATCGCCATCAGTCGCGTCATATCGACAGGTTGCCCAAACAGATGCACTGGAATAATTGCCTTGGTGCGGGGTGTAATTGCCGCTTCCACCTGATCCAAATCGAGGTTATAAGTCTGGCGATCGGCATCGACAAACACGGTTCTGGCACCA